>NZ_PIGG01000064.1 GCF_002924445.1 Minwuia thermotolerans | reverse complement strand
CTCGTTCGAGGCCGTCGAGTTCGCTACCCTCGAATGGGTCGACTGGTTCAACAATCGCCGGCTGCTGGAGCCCATCGGCAACATCCCGCCGGCCGAAGCCGAGGAGCGCTACTACGCCATGCCGGAGCAATCCGCCGTGGCCGCATGACTCAAACGAAACTGCCTCCGGGAAACTCGGCGCGGTTCACAGTGACCACTGGCTCGGTTTTGTGCTATCGGCGGTGATCGTAAGCCCTATTGTTTTCAGTGTGTGGATTTTTGTTGATACAGCCAATGCGCTGCACATTACCACGGGACCAGACACAGTCAGTGTGTCGCCCCGTTTGGTAGCGGTTATTGGCGTCGGGATACTTTCACTTGCCACGATTTTCGGCGTTCTTTTTGGGAAGGTTGACCTTCATATCGGTGCGAGCCGGAATGGCCTTTCGGCAAGAGCAACAGCCAAGGGTAGCAGAATGTCGAATACGGCTCGATCGTGGGATCTAGATGTTGAGGACGCAAAACTACTAGACGAAGACTAACCGCCGATACAACCTAACGTCCATCTAAGGTCTCAAGTCACTCACACCGGTACGTGACGGTGCCATCCAGGACGTTGTCGGGCGCCAGGCGGGCGGTCTTGCCGTATTCGGCGCAGTGCTCGGCCGCGCGCGCCGCGGTTTCCTTGTCCTGCCAGAGCGCGATCTCGTCGAAGCGGACGAATTCGCTGTTGCCGAATTCCGGTTCCGGATGGCCGCAGGCGGCGAGCCCGGCGGCGATGGCCGCCAGCGCGGCGATGGTGGTGACGCGGATCATGCTTGCCCCTCTCCTGTCGTTCACGGCCCAGAGGCTAACCCGGCGTGGGCGGACGGGAAAGCCGCTCCCGCGTTTCAGGCCCGCTTCGCCGCCTGCCAGCGGTCGAGAATGCCGCGGGCGTCGTTCTTCGCCGGGTCGAGCGCCGCGTCATGGTTGTCGCGCACGGCCGTCAGCTCGACGACATAGCCGTCGGGATCGCGGAAATAGATCGAATCGATGAAGCCGTGATCGGAGATCCCGCGGGTCTCGATGCCGGCGGCGCGGCCCTTTTCCATCATCGGCTCCAGCGCCTCCCGCGGCACCTTCAGCGCGATGTGCAGGTCGAAATCGTGCTGGTCCTTGAATTCGAAGGGCTGCTCCGGCGCCTCGAAGAAGGCGAGGCAGGAGCCGTCCTCCATCCGGAAGAAGGTGTGCAGGACGTCGGCCCGGCGGCCGGTCTGGGTGCGCTCAATCCAGAGCGAGCCCACCAGCGGCAGGCCGAGGAAATCCTCGTAGAAGGCGCGGGTCTCCCCGGAATCGCTGCAGCGCCAGGCGTTGTGGTGCAGGCCCTGGATCATCGTCGGTCCCTCCGTTCGCTGCGTCGGACTGTCCGCCCATGATACCGCGTTCCGCCCCGCCGGGACAGGGCCGGACGAACGGTTCCCGCCGCCGCGGCGATGCCCTATCATCGGACGCTGGCCGACAGTGGAGGCGCGCCTTGCATCGACTGGCCCTATCCTGCGCCGCGGCGCTGGCCTGCCTGGGCTGGACGGCCGCACAGCCCGCGGCGGCGGACCCGCCGTCGGAGGGCCTGTTGCACGAGGCGAAGATCGGCCTGCTGCACCACGACACGGGCGGCCTGTGGAGCGGCTTCCGCCGCGAGGACGGGCTGGATATCAGCCTGGAACTGCAGTTCTCGCGCCACTGGGAAGTGCTGGGCGGGCGGCTCCGGCCTGCGCTGGGCGCCACCATCAACACCGCCGGCGACACCTCCAAGGCCTATCTCGACGCCCGCTGGCAGTACGATTTCGAGGCCGGACCCTTCGTCGCCTTCGGCCTCGGCGCGGCGGTCCACAACGGCGACCTGGCGCCGCGGAGCGCGGACCGCAAGGCGCTGGGCTCGCGGGTGCTGTTCCACATCCCCCTGGAGATCGGTTTCCGCTTCGCCGGCCGCCACAGCGTCTCGGCCTATTTCGATCATGTTTCCAACGGCTTCCTCGCCGACTTCAACGAGGGCCAGGACACCATCGGCGTGCGCTACGGCATCCGGTTCTAGGGCGTTCCGCCATCCGGCGGCAGCGTCAGACACCTGTCGCATCACCCCCGCCCGGCTCCGGGTCGCGCAGGCAATGACGACCGCTCCGGGCCGCGGGCGAGACGGCGCGCGGGAAAATTTCCGCACGCCCCTTCACGAATCCTCAACCGATACCAGATATGGGCGTCTTCCGGCTTCCCCTCCAGCTTCGAGTGTCCCGCCATGTCCGATACCGGAACCCGTTCCGACCGCGCCGCCCGCGTCGAGGCGATCCTCTCCCAGGGCGTCATCCTGACGCTCGCCGCCGGCGTGCTGGCGCTGTTCGTCCTGGGCCTCGACGGCGGCAAGCCGCACGCGCCCGCCGCCCCCGCCCCATCCGGCGCGGCGGCGCCCGACCGCGGCTAGTCCGCAGCCGCCGGAGCCGGCTTCATCCCGCCTTCGGCCGCCTTTTCCGCCAGCACGTCCTGCAGGTCGGCCTCCGAGATCAGGCCGAGCCCGGCGGCGTGGCGCGCCATCTCGAAGCTGTCGTCAGCGAGGACCAGCGGGCTGTGGCCGTCCGCGTCCAGGCGCCGGGCCAGTTCCTCGACGGCGCGGTCGCGCTTCGGGCGGGTGACGTCGCGGATGTAGACCGCCGCGACGCGGCCGGGATGGTCGCGCACGATGCGGGCGTAGATCTCCGGATCGTGCTGGCCGCTGTCGCCGATCAGCACCACGCGGTAGTCGGGGTAGATCGCCAGCATGGCCTCGATCAGGCCGCGCTTGTGGTCGACGGCGCGGCGCGGCAGGGGCCGCTGCAGCGTCAGGCCCCAGTCGCGCAGGAACAGCACCGGCCCCTCGGGGATCCGGTGCAGGCGGAAGAAGGTCTCCAGCACCTCGTAGAGGCTCCAGGGCCCGCGCGAGACATAGACCATCGGGTTGCGCTCCTCGCCCGAGGGCCCGCGGTGCAGCGCCTGATAGAAGGCGGCGACGCCGGGAAAGGCGGTGCGGCTCTCAGCGCCGGCGACGAACAGCCGCCAGAGCATGGCCAGCGTGTTGCCGACGCCGGTGAACATCACCGTGTCGTCGATGTCGCTGATCACCAGATGCCGCGCGGCGGGCGGCGGCACGAAGACATGCGCCTCGTCTTCCACCGTCTCCCCCCGGTGGTTCAGGGTCAGTTTCATGGCATGCCACATCCCGTCCCGCGGCAGCGGCCGGGCGGGCTTCAGCCGCACCGCGAAGAAGCCGGACCGGTCGGCGGTGACCCGCACCGTGGCGCCGGCGAAGCGGGCCTCGAGTTCGGCATGGCGGTAGCCGCGGCGCAGGAAGCGGCGCAGAACGTCGACCAGGTCGCGGCTGGCCGGGTCGGACCGTTCTCCCAGGCCGAAGGGCGGCTGGCGCAGGACGCGCCCCAGCACCATGACCTCCCCGCCATTGCCGCAGCCGCGCCAGGCCTGGATAACGGGACCGCCGCGGCCCCCGCTGGTCCGCGCGGGCCGCGCGAGGCGGCGGATCAGACGGCGGAGCGCGCTCATGACCGGCCGGCCCCGCGGGCGGCGGCGGCGATCGCGGGCCTGCGGTGAATGGTTCGGACCATTGATTCCAGCTAGGCGGCCGGCGCGCCGTTGCAATGCCCCCGGGGCCGATGCGCCGCATGGCGCGGGCGCGGAGGCAACGCTATTGGCGGGCCATGGAGCCCATCGTCAACATCGTCCTGCCGGTCTTCGCCATCGTCGCCGCGGGCTATCTCTGCGGCCGGCGCGGCCTGCTGGGCGACGACAGTTCGCGCGCACTCAACAGCTTCGTCTACTGGGTGGCGCTGCCGGCGCTGCTGTTCCGCGCCATGGCGACCGTGGACCTGGACAGCATCCACGAGCCCGATTTCCTGCTGGGCTTCGCGGGCGCGATCGTCCTTCTCTGGACGGCTTCCATCCTGGTGGCGAAGTTCGTCTTCGGGCGCAGCCTGGCGGAGGCCGCGCTCCACGGCATGAACGGCGTCTACGGCAATACCGGCTACATGGGCATTCCGCTGGCCATCGCCGCCTGGGGCGAGGCGGCGGCGCTGCCGGCGATCATGGCGACGGTGATCGCCGCGCTCATCGTCGGCGTCGCCATCTTCCTGATCGAGGCCGGCGGCCGCGGCGCGGCAAGTCCCGGCCGGGTGGCGCTGACCGCCGCCGGCGCGGTGGTGAAGAACCCGATGATCGCCGCGCCGGTGCTGGGGCTTCTCTGGGCCGCCGGCGGGCTCGATCTGCCGGTTCCCGTGGACGCCTTCACCGGCATCCTGGGCGCAGCGGCCGGACCCTGCGCGCTGTTCGCCATCGGACTGTTCATGGTCGGCAAGCCGACCAGCGAAGGGCGCATCGAGGTCGGCGTCATGACCGCCACCAAGCTGCTGGTCCAGCCGGCGCTGACGGCGGTTCTGGTCTTCCTCGTCTTCCCCGCCGATCCGCTCTGGGCCAAGGTCGCGGTGCTGATGGCGGCGCTGCCGACGGGCGCCGGCAGCTTCGTGCTGGCGCAGGCCTACGGAATCTACGTGCTGCGCACGTCCTCCGTGATCCTGGCCAGCACGGTGCTGTCGGTGGCGACGGTCTCCGTCATCTTCCTCTGCTTCCCGCCCGGCGTCTGAACCATCCGGTCAGTAGGAAAGCGCCGCCACGCGGCGCAGATAGCCGCCGCCAGACAACGCGCCCAGCATGAAATGGGCGACATCGGCGCGGGAGACCTTCAACTGCAGCCGGTCCGCCGCCGAGAGCGCGCCGTGACGGTAGTCGCCGGTCAGATCGCCGTCGGTGAAGGCGCCCGGCCGCACCAGGGTCCAGTCGAGATCGCTCTCGCGCACCGCCTGCTCCTGCGTCTGATGGTCGGCATAGGCCGCCCGCAACAGCAGACCGAACATGATCCGCTTCCAGAAGAAGTTCAGCAGGTGACGGCTGTCCCCCGCGCCGAGCGTGGAGAGGCAGACCAGCCGCTTCGGGCCGTGCCGTTCCATGGCGGCGATGATGTTGCGGGTCCCCGCCGCGCGCACATTGCCGTGCCGGCCGGCGCCCAGGGCGACCACCACCGCGTCCTGGCCATGCACCGCGCGGGCCACGGCCTCCGCATCCAGCACGTCGCCCAGCTGGTGGACGAGATTCGGGTTCTCCGGTTCGCGTGCCGGCGCCGTGCGCTGGAAGGCGGTGACGCGATGCCCTTCGGCCAAGGCCTGGCGGACGACGTGACGGCCGATCGAGCCGGTGGCGCCGAAGACGATGATGTTCATTTCCCTTCTCCATGTCCGGTCACTTGACACTGTGTCAATTGACATCGTGTCAATTAGAGATGACTTTACAGCATGTCAAGTCCCGATACCGACACGAAGACCCGGATATTCCGGGCCACGATCGAGCTGCTGGAAAGCGGCGAGACCGCCAGGCTGCGCATGGCCGACATCGCCCGGAAGGCGGGCGTCTCGCGCCAGGCGCTCTATCTCCACTTCGACAGCCGCGCCGACCTGCTGGTGGCGGCGACGCGCTTCCAGGACGAGGAGAAGGGCACGGCACGGCGTCTTGCCCCCAGCCGCACGGCGCAGACCGGCGCCGAACGGCTGGACGCCTTCGTCGCCGCCTGGACGGCCTACATTCCGGAGGTCTATCCGGCGGCGCGGGCGCTGCTGGCGATCTACGAGTCAGACCCCGAGGCCGCCGCGGCGTGGGACCAGCGAATGGCGGACATGAAGGAAGGCTGCGCCGCGGCCATCGGGGCGCTGGCGCGCGACGGCATGCTTTCGCCGGGTTTCACGGCGGACGCGGCAACGGACATGCTCTGGACCCTGCTGTCCGTACGGAACTGGGAACTGCTGGTGCTCAGGAGCGGCTGGTCGCAGCCGACCTATGAGGCGACCCTGCTGGCCAGCGCGCGCAAGCTGTTCGTGGCGGGACCGGAGTGACGGGCGGGGCCGGCAGACCCTCAGTCGGCGTGGATCGCGAGCACCGACGGCATCCCCTCGCCCAGCTTCGACCACCCGGCCGACGCAGAGACCCGCCAGAGCTCGCCGTTGTCGGTGCCGACCAGCACGCCGCCCGGGCGTTCCGGATCGGTGGTGAGGCCGTGAAAGTTCGGCGCGGAAGGCGAATGGGCTTCGTCGCAGAGCGAGCGCCAGTTTCCGCCGCCGTCCTCGGAGCGGTAGAGCATGGCCCCCGCCCCGCCTTCGTCCCTGTAGTGGGAGAACGCCGTCGGCGCGCTGGCCACCGTCAGCGCCACGCCGCCGCGGCCGTCGACGCACATGGGCCGGGCATAGCGCGGTGTGATGCCCTTCCAGGCATAGGCCCAGTTCCGGCCGCCATCGTCGGAGCGGAAGACGCCGGCATTGCCCTCCACCATTTCCGCAATGCCGTCGAAGCGGCCATAGCCGGTGGAGGCGTAGAAGACACCCGGCTGCGCCGGATCCGCGAACATCATGTGCAGGTCCGGATTGCCGCCGGGCATGACGAGGTTCCAGCTCCGGCCGCGGTCCTCGCTCAGCATGACGCCGCCGACCTCGACGCCCACGGCGATCCGCTTCGGATCGTCCGGGTCGACGACGATGGCCCGCGCCCGGCCGGGCAGCGGCGGGTCGACCGGCACGCACCAGCGCGACGCCTCGGGCGACCGCGTGAAGCTCTCGATCTCGGCCCAGCTTTCGCCGCCATCCTCGCTGCGGAACAGGCCCGCCGGCTGGGTGCCGGCATAGATCGCGCCGTCGCCCGCCTGCCGGATCTGCCAGACTTCCCGGTCCGCCAGCGCCGCGCAGCGCCAGCGCCCGCCGTCGTCATCGGAGATCCACAGGCCTTCCGCGGTGCCGGCCATGAGCCGGCCGCCGGCGCGCACGATGTCGCGCACGCCGCGCGCCGTGAGCGTCTGGATCGGCGCCCCGCCATTGATCCGGAAGATGCCCCTGCTGGTTCCCGCCAGGATATCCATGACCGCCCTCCCCTTGATTGCCGCCGCGGCCCATCATAACAGAGCGGCGCACGCTCTGGATTATTTGCGCCGCGCGTGGCATCACGCGCGCTCGACCGAGCGCAGAAAGGCAGACGGCAGATGACCGACATCCGGCGGGCCCTGATCACCGGCATCACGGGGCAGGACGGCTCCTACCTGGCCGAGTTGCTGCTGGCCAAGGGCTACGAGGTCCATGGCATCGTCCGGCGCGCGTCGACCTTCACCACCGAGCGCATCGACCACATCTACCAGGATCCGCACGAAAGTCATCTGAGGCTGAAGCTGCACTATGGCGACCTCTCCGACGGCACCGGGCTCAGGCGCGTCCTCGAGATGGCGCGGCCCGAAGAGGTCTATAATCTGGGCGCCCAGAGCCACGTCCGCGTGAGCTTCGACCAGCCCGAATACACCGCCGACATCGTCGGCACCGGCACGCTGCGGCTGCTGGAGGCGCTGCGCGACTACACCCAGAACACCGGGCGGCAGGTGAAGCTCTATCAGGCCGGCAGTTCGGAGATGTTCGGCGCCGCGCCGCCGCCGCAGGGCGAGACGACGGCCTTCTATCCGCGCAGTCCCTATGCCGTGGGCAAGGTCGCCGGCTACTGGTTTTCCGTGAACTACCGCGAGGCCTACGGCCTGTTCGTCTGCAATGGAATCCTGTTCAATCACGAGAGCCCGCGCCGCGGCGAAACTTTCGTCACGCGCAAGATCACACGTGCTGTCGGACGCATCAAGATGGGCCTGCAGGACAGGCTGTTCCTCGGCAATCTGGACGCGAAGCGCGACTGGGGCTTCGCCGGCGACTTTGTCGAGGGCATGTGGCGGATGCTGCAGCAGGACGAGCCCGACGATTACGTCCTCGCCACCGGCGAGGCGCATTCGGTGCGCGAATTCCTGGACCTCGCCTTCGCCCATGCCGGCCTGGCCCCCGAGGCGCATGTCGAGTTCGACCCGCGTTACCTGCGCCCGACAGAGGTCGACCACCTGCTGGGCGACCCTTCGAAGGCGCGGGAGAAGCTGGGCTGGACGCCGAAAGTCGGGTTCGAGGAACTGGTGCGCATGATGGTCGATAACGACATGGAACTGGCGCGGCGCGAGCGCACGCTGAAGGACGCCGGCCACCTGGTGTCGACCCAGGCGGAGCGCTGAGATGACCGCTCCCGGCAGGGACGATCCGATCTACGTCGCCGGCCACCGCGGCCTTGTCGGCTCGGCGGTGTTGCGCGATCTGGAGGCAGCGGGCTACCGCAACATCATCACCCGCGCCTCCTGGGAACTGGACCTGCGCGAGCAGCAGGCCGTGCGCGACTTCTTCGGCACCGAGAAGCCGGCCTGGGTGGTCTGCGCGGCGGCGAAGGTCGGCGGCATCGTCGCCAACAACGACTATCCGGGCGAGTTCATCCACGACAACCTCGCCATCCAGACCAACGTCATCGAGAACTGCCGCGCGGCCGGCGTGCGGAAGCTGATCTATCTCGGCTCCACCTGCATCTATCCGAAGATGGCGCCCCAGCCGATCCGGGAGGAGCATCTGCTGACCGGTCCGCTGGAGCCGACCAACGAGGCCTACGCCATCGCCAAGATCGCCGGTCTGAAGATGTGCGAGGCCTACCGCAAGCAGTACGGCCTGCAGTCGGTCACGCTGATGGCGACCAATCTCTACGGACCCGGCGACAACTTCGACCTGGAACGCAGTCACGTCATCCCGGCGCTGATGCGCAAGGCCCACGAGGCGAAGCTGGCCGGCGCGCCGGCGATGGAGGTCTGGGGCACGGGCAGCCCCCTGAGGGAGTTCCTCCATGTCGACGACATGGCCTCGGCCGTGCGCTTCTGCCTGGAGAACGACGTGCCGCACTCCATGGTCAACGTCGGCACGGGCGACGAGATTTCCATCGCCGACCTGACCCGGCTGATCTGCGAGGTGGTGGGATTCGATGGCGAGCTTCGTTTCGACACCACGAAACCGGACGGGACGCCCCGAAAGCTGGCCGATTCGTCTCGGCTCCGCGGCCTCGGCTGGCGGCCGGCGATTGGCCTGCGGGAGGGACTGGCGGCGACCTATGACTGGATGTTGAAGACCGTGGACCTGCGGCTCAACGCCAGCGCCTGATGTTGGCGCGCCGCCAGCGCGTCTTCCCCAGCACGTAGCGGAACAGCGCCGCCGGCTGTTCGCGAAACAGCATGTGGCGGCTGAGGATCTCTGCCCGACCCGGGCCGGCCGGCAGGTCGGCGGCGCGCTCGACCACCTCGCCGACGAAGTTCGGAATGGTCCACTCTTCCATCACGCGCCGCCGCGCCTCGACGATCGCCGGCAGGCGTCGTTCATATTCGCCCGCCGCCATCGCTTCCCGGATGACCGCCGCGGCGCCCGCCGGATCGTCGATGTCGATGGGGATGAAGCTTTCGGGCGGGAAGTAGTCCCCGGCATCGGGACAGCCGGCGTAGAACGGCAGGCAATAGCCAAGGAAGGCGTCGGAGAGCTTTTCCGTCCAGTGATGGGGGCCGATGTGGTTCTCGACGGCGACATGGTAGCGGGAGACATCCAGCGCCTCCGCCTTCTTCTCCACCGGCCGGAAATGACGTCCGTAGTGCTCCATTTCCGGCAACGCCTTCGACAGCGCCTCCAGGAAGACGTAACGGCGGTAGTTGAGCGTGTGCTTCGCCTGCTTGGGGGACATGAAGGTGGAGAGCCCGATGGTCTTCTCCGGCGGGACGGGATGGCGCACCGCATCCGCCACGCCGCCATAGTACCAGATGCCGACCGGGGGCATGTCGCGCCGGCCCGGATGGGCAAGGGCCGACGGCTCGTGGCTGGTCAGCACATGGGCGAACTGCGCCAGGTAGTCGGGACCGTAATAGCGGATCGACGACGGCTCGTAGGTCATCAGGATGGTGTTCGACGGCGGGCAGGCGAGAACCTCGCGGTTGAGGCTCAGCTTCTCACCGCTGCGGCGCGGCAGGTCGTCATAGACGACGAACCAGTCATAGTCCCGCGCCGCCGGGTCGAGCACGAACTCATGGCCGGGATAGCGCCGCGGCAGGTCCGTGAAGTGTGCCGGCTCGAGGCGATTCTTGGCGACGATCTTGATGCGGACGCTGCGTGACATGCGGGGAACTCGGGCCGGCCGGGACAGGGCCCGTTGTCATAGAACAAGATCGCGACCGTTGGAACAGGCCGGGTCCTGCCGGAGGCCCGAGCATGCGCGACCGGTACAGGGACCGATTCGTGAACGTGCCTTCAGTCAAATATTAACGTATTGTTTACTTCAAGATCGCAGAGTCCAGAACGGGTAGGCGTGATCAACAAGATGCATGATAAATCAAGGGATACCACGCCCGGTTCGGTAAGTGCTGCATCGCCGGTTCAGTACGGCGCCACCGAATACGCGGCAATACGGAAACTCACGCTGGTTTTTCGGGACAGCGAGCTCGAGTCCCGTTTTCGCCACGAACAGCTTCAGCGTTCCCTGCCCGTCATCCGCCTGGCGCTGTTCTGCGGCATCGTCCTCTATGCCCTGTTCGGTGTTCTTGACTGGTACCTGATCGAGCGCAATCTCGACATCGTGCTGGCGATCCGCTTCTGTTTCGGCATCGGTCTGATGTCGATCTTCGTGGGTCTCACCTATTCCCGGCGGTTCCTCGACTACGCCCAGATCGTCCTGTCGCTGGCCATGCTTTCGGCGGGGCTCGCCATCGTCGCCATGACCGCGATCATCGACCGGCCGGCGGCGGAGACCTACTACGCCGGGCTGATCATGGTGATCATCTACGCCGCGACGCTGGTGCGCATACGTTTCGTGCACGTCATCGCGGTCTCGCTGATCATCGCCGCCGCCTACTTCGCGGTGGCGACGCTGATCAACCCCATCCCTCGATGGGCGCTGGTGAGCAACATGTTCTTCCTGACGATGACCGTCGGCGTGGGCATCTTCGCATCCTACGCCCTCGAACTGTCGTCACGCCAGAAGTTCGCCCACACCGTCGCGCTGGAAAGCGCGACGGATGTCGCGATCCGGCTGAGGAACGAAGCCATATCCGCCAACAACGCAAAGACCGAGTTCCTGGCCACCATGAGCCACGAACTGCGGACCCCTCTCAACGCCGTCCTTGGATTCTCGGAAGTCATGAAAGCTGAAATGTTCGGACCGATCGGATCGCCCCGCTACAGGGAATACGCCAGCGACATTCACAACAGCGCTGAGCACCTGCTGGCGATCATCAACGATATCCTCGACATCACCAAGGCGGACGCGGGCCGCATGGAACTGGAAGAGCACGATGTCGACGCCAGCAACATCCTGCGCAACGCCATCCGCATCTGCTACGACCTTGCGGCCAAGAAGGGCGTGCGCGTCACCACCGAGTTCCCCGAATGGACGCCGGTGGTTCGGGTCGACAAGCGCCTGATGCAGCAGGTCGTGGTCAACCTGCTGTCCAACGCCATCAAGTTCACGCCTTCGGCCGGCGAAGTGAACGCGCGCCTCTACTTCGAGGACGGCGGCGCCTGCCGCATCGCCATCACCGACACCGGCATCGGCATTCCGGCCGAAGACCAGGAACGGGTCTTCGAACCCTTCACCCAGCTCCAGGACGCCTTTGCGCGCGACCATGGCGGCACCGGGCTCGGCCTGCCGCTGGTGCGGCGGATCACGGAACTGCACGGCGGCCGGGTGTGGCTCAGCAGCCGCCTGGGCGAAGGCACGCAGGTGGTGGTGGAACTGCCGAAGTCCCGCACCGCCGGCTTCGCCGAACTTCAGGACACGCCGGTGCGGACGCTGAAGTCCGCCTGAGCGCGCTCAGGCCGCGTCCGGCCGGCGGAGCTGCAGCATCCAGACGCGGCCGGTGCGATCGGGCCGGACCGTCACCTCGGCGCCCGCGCAATCGGCGGCGAGACGCTGCATCTCCTCGCGGCTGCGGTAGATGACGTTCCAGTCGGCGATGAATTCCATCGGCCAGTAATTGCTCAAGGCGCTGTCGGCCATGTTGCCGATCATCAGCAGCCCGCCGGGCTCGACATGACCATAAAGGCCGGCGATCAGCCGCTGCGCCTGGCGCTCGCGGAAATAGTCGACCAGCCCCACCGCATAGATCATGTCCTGGGGCCCGAGCGCCTCGGCGACGGCGCGGCCGGACAGGAGCTGACGGAAGGAGAGGTGCAGGCAGTTGACGCTGGCCTGGCCGCCCAGCCGCGCGAGATTCGGCATCGCCTCCTCATAGGCGTGGGCCAGAGCCTCCTCCTCCTGATCGATCAGGGTGAAGGCGGCGGCGCCGTCCAGGCGGGAGGCCTGCAGGATGTTCTGGACCTCCTTGGCAGGGCCGCAGCCGAGGCTGGCGATGCGCGCCACCTCGCCCGCCTTCGCGCGCCGCCGGATGGTTTCCGCGATGGACTGCTGCACCAGCACCATGCGGGTGGCGATGCATTCGGCGACCTCCAGACCGAGACGATGGAGAAGCTGACCGTAGGGATCCTTCCCCTCCCGCGCCCAGGCGTAGACCATGCGCATGATCTTGAAGTCACCCGGATAGCCCAGCGGCTTCTCGAAACTGCGTTGCCAGATCGGCCCGTCCATGAATTCCGGCGTCAGCACCTGTTCGGTGAAGCGCTTGATCGCCCGGACCTGAACACTGTCGTGGGCGAACGCCCCGACAATGTCCTCGCCGCGCTGCCACAGGGTCTTCCAGTCGCGCAGGAGCCCGGCCTCGCAGGCGCGGTAGGCATCCTCCATGTCCTCGGGCGGAATCGGCGCATGGCCATTCGCCCGCACCCGGAAACGGGCGAGCAGCGCCTTCTGGCGGCGCAGCAGGTGGATGACGTCCGCGCACAGCGTCCGGTAGGCGCCCGGCACCGCCTCAAGTTCGACGTCCGCGGGCCGGTCGAGATCGAACTTGAGCAGAAGCTGTTCGTGGCGGCGGATCAGCGCCGCCATGTCCAGAAAATCGTCCACGAAACGGATGCCGACGAGTTGGCCGCGCGCGGCCTCCTCGACACGGCAGATCAGGCCGGGACTGCTGAACGCCGTCTCGCCGCCGAGCGTGATCTCGACGGGCACGCTGTCACCGGCGCGTTCGGACCAGTCGGCATTGGCGTCGCCGTCGATAAGGGCGATGCCCGACATGGAGAGATTCTCGATCTGGACCGGCCGCCCGTCCAGGCGGGCGACCGCCAGCTCCGACGAGAATACTTCGGCTGCCCGGAGTCGCCTGGCGCGATAATACACGCTCCGGCCGCTGCCGCCGGCCAGGCTCTCGTAGTGCTTCATTACCCCTCACCATGCCCCCATGGAAACTCGTTTCAATTCTCAACCAAAAATTAACCATGAGTACAAGAGTTAGTTGCAACCTATTGGATTCGCGTTTGCGAATATCTGTGGCCGTACGCAAGAATTCACGGCCCCGGGACGCGCAAATTCACGCGCCGACCAGCCGGGCCGGCGCCGGGAAATCAGGGGGTCAGGATACCGGTGGCGACGACGCGGCCGCTACCAGCTGTTGCGCAGCTCGCGCAGCTTCAGGAACACCTCGCGCGGGCTCGGCTCTTTCGGCAGATCCGGGAACTTCTCGCGCAGGGCGTCGATCACGCTCCGGCTGCGCAGACGGAAGAAGGTGTTGACCTCCTTCTCGAGCGCCAGCGTGGTCAGCATCGCCTCGGCCGGATCCTGGCCCTCGACCTCGCCCAGCAGCGACTTCGCCCTGGCGTTGTCGGGCTCGCGGTCCAGAGTGAACTGCAGATTGTTGGTGATGTAGTCGTGGCCCGGGTAGACCAGCGTGTCCTCGGGCAGCCGATCGAGCTGGTTGACGAAGGTGTCGTAGAGCTCATCGGGGTGGCCGCCATTGTGGCAATTGCCGGCCCCGGCGTTGAACAGGGTGTCGCCGCTGATCAGCGCCGGCTGATCCGTCTTCGTCAGCAGGCATACATGGCACATGGTGTGGCCGGGCGTATCCAGCGCTTCGATATCGACGGTGCGGCCGACCTTGATCACATCGCCGGCCTTCAGGCCGCGGTCGATGCCGCGGATCTTGTCCCTGGCGTTGGCGTGGGCCAGCAATTTCGCGCCTGTCGCCTCGATCACCTGGCGGTTGCCGCCGGTGTGATCGGGATGTTCATGGGTGTTCAGCACCTGGGTGATGTCCCAGCCCTTCTCCTTCGCGCGGGCCAGGCATTTCTCATGGTCCAGCGGATCGATGGCCATCGCCTCGCCGGTCTCGGGGCAGGCGATCAGGTAGTTGAAGTTCCGATAGGCGTTGCCGGTCCAGATCTGCTCGACGATCATCGCGATGGGCCTCCTGACCGTGTCGGTTCGCTTTGCTTGCAGTCCAACATGGCGCGGGGGCACAGTCAGTGCAAATCTTTCAACAGCGCGGGGGGAGCAGGCAGCCATGGGCGACAGGATCAGCATCGAAATCTCGGAGGGCGTCGCCGACGTCAGGCTCGCCCGGCCCGAAAAGATGAACGCCCTGGACCGCGAGATGTTCCAGGCCCTGAACGACGCGGCGGCCCGCCTCGCCGATACGAAGGGCCTGCGCGCCGTGGCGCTCTCCGGCGAGGGCCGGGCCTTCTGCGCCGGACTCGACTTCGGCAGCTTCCGGCAGATGGGCGATGGTGACCGCGAACTGGTCAACCGGCTGACCGACCGCACACACGGTCTGGCCAACCACGCCCAGAATGTCGCCTGGGCCTGGCGGGAACTGCCCGTCCCTGTCATCGCGGCCGTGCACGGCGTCGCCTTCGGCGGCGGCTGCCAGATCGCGCTGGGCGCCGACGTCCGTCTGATCGCGCCGGACGCGCGCATGTCGGTGATGGAGATCAAGTGGGGCCTGGTGCCCGACATGGCGGGGCTGGCGCTGATGCGCGGCCTGATCCGCGACGACGTCGCCCGGGAACTGACCTACACGGGCCGGCAGGTGACGGGGCAGGACGCCGTCGATCTCGGTCTCGCAACCCGGGTCGAAGCTGACCCGCACGCGGCGGCCCTGGCCATGGCGCGGGAAATCGCATCGAAGAGCCCGGACGCCGTGCGCGCCGCCAAGCGGCTGCTGAATCTGGCCGCCGACGGCGATGCGGCGTCCATCCTGCTGGCCGAATCGGCCGAGCAGGAGAAGCTGATCGGCAGCCTCAATCAGGTCGAGGCGGTGAAGGCCGGCCTGGCCGGACGCGACCCCCGCTTCGAGGATGTGGCATGAACCAGCAGGCGCAGATCTCCAAACTCCCCGATCCGGCCGAGGGCATGGACTTCGAAACCCTCGTCGCCACGCGCCGCAGCGTGCGCGGCTATCGCAAGGACCCGGTCCCGCGCGAGCTGATCGAGGAGATCATCACCCTCGCCAAGTTCGCGCCATCCTCCATGAACACCCAGCCCTGGCATGTTCACGTGCTGACCGGCGACGCCCTGGACGAGGTCCGCCGACGCAACATGGAGGCCATGTCGGCCGGCGCCGAGGTGAAGCGCGATATCAACACACACAAGCCCTATGAGGGCATCCACCGCTTCCGTCAGGTCGACATCGCCAAGCGCCTGTTCGCCGCCATGGGCATTGAACGCGACGACAAGGACGGGCGGCAGGACTGGGTGCTGCGCGGTTTCCGCCAGTTCGATGCGCCGGTCTCGCTGATCCTGACCTACGACCGCGATCTCGACCCGGGCGCCGTGGTGCATTTCGACATGGGCGCCATCGCCTATGGCATCGTCCTGGCCGCCTGGTCGAAGGGTCTCGGCTGCGTCACCAACGGCCAGGGCATCATGCGCTCCGACATCGTCCGCGACGTCATCGGCGTGCCGGACGACGAGGTGATCATGACGGCCATCGCCATGGGCTGGCCCGACGACGGCTTCGCCGCCAATCATGTCCGCTCCGACCGGGAGCCGAACGAGAACTTCGTCCGCTACCACGGCTTCGACTGACGGCCGCCATGTCCTTCGGGCGGGTTCACGGGCCGGCGCGGCCATGGTTGAATACGTCTTTCAACGAAGGGGAGCGTTGAAGCCATGAGCCATCCGAAGCGCGAGGCGGACCTGGACGTCCTCATCGTGGGCGCCGGTTTCGCCGGCATGTACATGCTCTACCGGGCGCGCAAGCTGGGCCTGAAGGGCCGCGTGTTCGAACGCGGCGACGGCGTCGGCGGCACCTGGTACTGGAACCGCTATCCCGGCGCGCGCTGCGACGTGGAAAGCATGCAGTACTCCATGCAGTTCGATCCGGACCTGGAGCAGGAATGGGAGTGGACGGAGCGCTACGCCCCCCAGCCCGAGATCCTCGACTACGCCAACCACATCGCCGACCGCTACGAACTCAGGTCCGACATCCGCCTGTCCTGCCCGGTCCGGGCGGCGCATTTCGACGAGAAGGCGGCGCTCTGGCGGGTCACCGTGGGCGACGGCAACGGTTCGGGCGAGACGCTCACCGCCCGCTTCGTGGTGATGGCGACGGGCTGCCTCTCCCAGCCCAACAAACCAGGCGTCGAGGGCATGGACGATTTCCGGGGTCCGATATACCACACCGGCGAATGGCCGAAGGAAGGCGTCGACTTCACCGGCCAGCGCGTCGGCGTCGTCGGCACCGGATCGTCGGCGATCCAGGCGATCCCGATCATCGCCGAACAGGCCGGGCATCTGACGGTCTTCCAGCGCACGCCGAACTATGCCGTGCCCGCCCACAACGGCCCGATCGACCCGGAGATGGTGGAGCAGGTCAAGGCGAACTACCGCGAGATACGCGAAAAAGCCAAGACCATGCCGGCCGGCATCGCCTTCGACCTGCGCGACGTCTCCGCCTTCGAGGCTGACGACGCCGAACGACGCCGCCAGTTCCAGAGCCGCTGGGACTATGGCGGCCTGACCTTCCTGGGCTGCTTCAACGACCTGCTGCTGGACGAGGAGGCGAACCGCTTCGCCGCAGACTTCGTGCGCGAGAAGATCCGCGAGATCGTGCACGATCCGGCGACCGCGGAGATGCTCTGTCCCGACAACATCATCGGCTGCAAGCGCCTGTGTGTGGACACCGGCTACTACCGCACCTTCAACCGCGACAATGTCAGCCTGGTCGACATCGCCGAAACCCCGGTCGAACGGCTGACCGCGACCGGGCTCAGGGTGGACGGCCGCGACTACGCGTTCGACGCCATCGTCTTCGCCACCGGCTTCGACGCCATGACCGGCGCGCTGCTCAACATCGACATCCGGG
Organism: Minwuia thermotolerans; assembly: GCF_002924445.1. NCBI lineage: Bacteria > Pseudomonadati > Pseudomonadota > Alphaproteobacteria > Minwuiales > Minwuiaceae > Minwuia > Minwuia thermotolerans. Next base: position 224,994 of record NZ_PIGG01000064.1, on the reverse strand, counting down.
GCCGCGGCGGCGAACGCCTGCGGGACAAGTGGGACGGCGGCCCGCGCAACTATCTCGGCCTGTCCATGCACGGCTTCCCCAACCTGTTCACGGTCACGGGGCCGGGCAGCCCGTCGGTGCTGACCAACATGCTGCCCTCCATCGAGCAGCATGTGGAGTGGATCGCCGATTGCATCGGCCACATGGACGCGAACGGCCGCGACCTCATCGAGGCGGAGCCGGAGGCCGAGGATTCCTGGGTGGACCATGTCAACGAGGTCTCCGGCCTGTCGCTGCGCTCGACCTGCAGTTCCTGGTATGTGGGGGCCAACGTGCCCGGCAAGCCCAGGGTCTTCATGCCCTATATCGGCGGCTTCCCCGCCTATGCCGAGAAGATCCGCGACGTTGTCGCCAACGGCTATGAGGGCTTCCGTCTCTCGACGGCGGACTGAGGCGCGGGCCCCTGGCGGGTTCTTCCGGCGGAAAAAGATCGGCGCGCGGCAAGCAGTGACCATCGGCCCGAGGGCACAGGCGGCAACGGCTGACCGCGCGGGCGGCAATGGTTGACGCGTCGTAAACCAACAACCGGCGGTCATCGCCATCCGTTTTCTCGCCCTGATCAGCAAACCACAGAACAGACTGATCAGTATTGACGCGGCATACCTCGAATATTTGAATACAAAGCAATGTCAGAGCCGGCCTCCACCGCGTATATTCGAAGGCCAAAGCGGGCACCCTCTGGGTCAGCAATGCTGTCCAACGACATCCATTTCTCTCGAAGCGACATGCATGTATCTCATTCGAACAAGGGTCTTATGATCCTCGCGCTTGACTATCGGTCCGGCAATGAGAAGGATTTGGCATGGGCCATGTCGAGGGCGCGCCGCGATGTTCAGTTCCGCGCGCGTTCCGGCGTTGAGCATCGGCCCTCGAGCGACAGGGCGGGGCCGGTCGATCAGGCCAGGATCCAAGACGGGCGGAAACACACCGAAGAGCCCGACCGAGCTAACTGGGAGACATCATGGACAAGAGAACCGAATCCGAACTCATCGAGCGCATGGCGCGTGAAGCGAAGCAGGGCCGTCTGTCCCGCCGGGATTTCATGCACTTCGCCCTCGCCGCCGGCATCACGGCCTCAACCGCAACCGGACTCTGGTCGACGAAGATCGCCCATGCTGCGCCCAGCAAGGGCGGCACCTTCCGCTGGGGCATTCACGACGGCAACACCTCGGACACCCACGATCCGGGCACCTATGTTACGCGCCAGATGATCTTCCTGGCGCATCAGTACCGGAGCTATCTGACCCAGATCACGCCGACCAATGGCCTCGGTCCGGATCTCGCGACCTCCTGGGAGGCAACGCCGGACGCCAAGCAGTGGACGTTCGAGCTGAACAAGAATGCCACCTTCCACAGCGGGAAGCCGGTGACAGCCAACGACGTGGTCGCTTCCATCAATCACCATCGCGGCGAGAAGACCACGTCGGCCGCCAAGGCGCTGCTGACCGACGTCGCCGACGTGATGGCCGACGGCGATCACACGGTGGTGGTCAAGATGTCCCGCGGCAACGCCGACCTGCCCTGGCTGATGACCGACTACCATCTGGCCATCTGCCCGGCCAATGACGACGGCACCATCGACTGGCAGTCGGGCGACGGCTGCGGCCCCTACAAGATCGACAACGGGGAGTTCGGCGTCAGCTGGAGCCTCAGCCGCCACGATGGCTGGCATGGCGAGGGGGCCTATTTCGACGGCGTCGAGATGATCATCCTCAACGACCCGAACGCACGCCAGACGGCGTTGGTCACGGGCGACGTGGACTGCGTTTCGCTGGTCGATCTGAAGACGCTGGCGCTGCTGGAGCGCAATCCGAACATCGTGGTCGACAACGTGCCTTCCGGCGCCGCGATCACCCTGCCCATGTTCTGCGACACACCGCCATTCGACGATGTCAACGTCCGCAACGCGCTGAAGCTGTCGATCGACCGCCAGAGCATCATCGACAAGATCGCCTTCGGCGCGGCGACGATGGGCAACGACTTCCATCTGGCGCCGTCGCAGCCGTACTTCCCCAAGGACATCCCGCAGCGGGAGTACGATCCGGATCAGGCGAAATCCCTGCTGAAGAAGGCCGGCGCCGAGGGGCTGACCGTCGACATCCACACAGCCGACAGCGTCTTCTCGGGCGCCGTCGACCTGTGCGTGCTTTACGCCGAGCATGCCAAGAAGGCGGGCATCAACATCAATGTCGTGCGCGAACCGAACGACGGCTACTACTCCGACGTGTGGCTGAAGGAAGAATTCACGGCGGTGTCGTGGGGCGCCCGGCCGACGCCGGACGTCATGTTCACCCTGGCCTACAAGTCGGACGCGGCCTGGAACGAAAGCCACTGGCAGAACGAACGTTTCAACGAGCTTCTGCTGCAGGCGAAGGCCGAACTGGACGAGGGTCTCCGCGAGGAGATGTACCACGAGATGTGCTTGCTCATGCGCAATGACGGCGGGACCATCATCCCGTTCTTCAACAACTTCGTCTACGCGCGGCGCAACAACGTCAAGCACGGCCCGAACCTGGCCGCGAGCTGGTCGTGCGACGGCGCCCGGGCGCCGAGCCGCTGGTGGTTCGAAGGCTGATCATGCACCGGGGGGCCGGCGCCGGGGGGCGCCGGCCCGTCTTGCTCGAGGACCCGGCGGACCGGTTCCGGACCGCTGTGGTCCGTCGAATTCGTTAATCGATTTCAATTCCGGCCGGCCAGGGCTGTCCGGGGTTCGAAGAGGGGGAAGCACCGCCCGGATATCGTGGCGGTCCCATCGGAGGGGGTGACATGGGCGATGTTGCAAGAATCGTTCTGAAACGATTGGGCCTCGGGCTGCTGACGCTGTTCGTCATCTCGATCCTGATCTTCAGCGCCGTGGAAATGCTGCCCGGCGACATTGCGCAGGCCGTGCTCGGCCAGGGCGCGACGGAAGAGAACGTCGCGGCCATGCGCGAGCAGCTCGGTCTCGACCGGCCGGCGCCGGTCCGCTACCTGGAATGGCTTTCCGGCGCCGTCGTCGGCGACTTCGGCGTCTCGCTGGTTTCAGGCGCGAATGTCAGCCAATCCATCGGCCCGCGCTTCGCCAACACGCTGTTCCTGGCGGCCTACGCGGCGGTCATCGCCGTGCCCATCGCGATCATGCTGGGCGTGGTCGTCGCGTTGCTGCGCAACTCGGTGTTCGACCGCGTCGCGAACGTGGCGACGCTGACCTCCATCTCCTCGCCGGAGTTCTTCCTCGGCTATATCCTGATCCTGTTTTTCGCGGTGAAGACCGGATATTTCCCGGCGCTTGCCAAGATCAGCGACGACATGAGTTTCTGGGAAGTTCTGAACAGGACGTTCCTGCCGGCCCTGACCATGGTCCTGGTGGTCATGGCGCACATGATGCGTATGACCCGGGCCGCGATCATCAGCCTGCTCTCCTCGCCCTATATCGAGATGGCGCGGCTGAAGGGCACGCCGGCCTGGAAGGTAATCGTTCACCACGCCCTGCCCAACGCCTGGGCGCCGATCATCAACGTGGTGGCGCTCAATCTCGCCTATCTCATCACCGGCGTGGTACTGGTGGAGGTCGTCTTCGTCTATCCCGGCATCGGCCAGTTACTGGTCGACGCGGTCACCAAGCGCGACTTCCCGGTGGTGCAGGCCTGCTGCCTGATCTTCGCGGCGACCTTCATCCTGCTCAATCTCGCGGCCGATGTCGGGGCGATCCTGACCAACCCGCGTCTGCGGCATCCGAAGTGAGGGGCGCGCCATGAACTATTTCGTCATCGGTTACTACGCGCTCCTGATCGGTGCTTCCTGCGGAGCTGCGTACTACAAGAAGCGTACGGTCTTCCTGCTGCTTTTCTCGCTGACGCTGGCCTCCTTCGTGATGGGCATCGTCGGCGGGGAGCCTGCACTCTGGGCGGTGACCATCGGCGCCGGCGTGCTGGCCCTGGCGGCAGGCACGTCTTACGCCTTCCGCGAGTTCCTGGTCACCATCTCCGGGCCGGAAACGGCGAAGATGCTGCGCACCGCGCCGCTGACCGCGGCGTTCGGACTGTTCGTCATCTTCGTCTATGTGATCCTTGGGGTCTTCGCGCCGATCATCGCGCCGTTCGGCGAAGCGGAAGTGGTCTCGCAGTCCTTCGCGCCGGCGGACGAAGTCATGCTGCTTGGCGCCGATCAGCTCGGCCGCGACATGTTCAGCCGCATCGTCTACGGGGCGCGCAATACCGTCGGCCTGGCGCTGACCGCCACTCTGCTGGCCTTCCTCATGGGCGCGTTCGCAGGCCTGCTGGCGGCGACGCGCGGCGGCTGGTTCGACCAGTTCATGGGCCGTGTCGCCGATGTCATCATGTCGATCCCGTCGCTGATCTTCGCCCTGCTGCTGCTGTCGATCTTCGGCACCAGCGTGCCGGTGCTGATCGTCATCGTCGCCATCATCTACAGCCCGCGCGTCTTCCGCCTCACCCGGGCAGTGGCCGGCAATGTGGTGGTGATGGACTACATCGAGGCGGCCCGGCTGCGGGGCGAGGGCATGTGGTATCTGATCCGCCGGGAGATCCTGCCCAATTCCACCGCGCCGCTGATCGCGGAGTTCGGTCTGGAGTTCTGCTTCGTCTTCCTGCTGATCGCGGGCCTGTCTTTCCTCGGTCTCGGCGTCCAGCCGCCGACCGCGGACTGGGGCTCGATGGTCCGCGAGAACGCGACGCTGATCTCGTTCGGCGAGCTCACCCCGCTCATTCCCGCCGCGGCGATCGCCTTGCTGACCGTGGCGGTCAATTTCGTGGTCGACTGGATGCTGTACCGCTCGTCCGGCCTGAAGGAGTAGTTGCGATGAACGACAAGAAGAAGGACGTGCTTCTGGAGATCGAGGGCCTTCGCATCGAGGGCTATGCCGACGAGAAGTGGATCGAGATCGTCCACGGCATCGATCTCACCCTGCATCGCGGCGAGGTCATGGGTCTGATCGGGGAATCGGGCGCGGGCAAGTCCACCATCGGCCTGGCGGCGATGGGGTTCACCCGCGATGGCTGCCGCATCTCCGGCGGCTCGGTCGAGTTCGACGGCATGGAGCTGACGACGTCGACCGAGTCGGAGCGGCAGGCGCTGCGCGGCTCCCGCATCGCCTATGTCGCCCAGTCCGCGGCGGCCTCGTTCAACCCGGCTCACAAGCTGATCGATCAGCACACCGAAGCGCCGGTGCACTACCGCATCAACAAGCGGCTGCAGGCGCAGGAAGACGCCATGGAGCTCTACGAGCGCCTGCGCCTGCCCAACCCGCGGGAGATCGGCTTCCGTTATCCGCACCAGGTCTCGGGCGGCCAGCTCCAGCGCGCCATGACGGCCATGGCCATGGCCTGCAGGCCCGACCTGATCATCTTCGACGAACCCACCACGGCGCTGGACGTGACCACGCAGATCGAGGTGCTGGCCGCGATCCGCGACATCGTCGACCAGTTCAACACCGCAGCCATCTACATCACCCACGATCTCGCGGTGGTCGCGCAGATGGCCGACACAATCAAGGTGCTGCTGAAGGGCGATGAGGTCGAACAGGCGCCGACGGCGGAAATGCTCGACAATCCGAAGGAGGACTACACCAAGAGCCTCTGGGCGGTACGCAGCTTCAAGCGCGAGCAGAAGCCGCGGCCCGGCGGCGACGCCGTGCCCGTAGTCTCGGTGCAGGACATCGACGCCGCCTATGGCACGACGAAGGTGCTGGAGGATGTCTCCTTCGACGTCTATTCGGGCATGACGGTCGCGGTCGTGGGCGAATCCGGCTCGGGCAAGTCCACCACGGCCCGTTGCATCACCGGCCTGCTGCCGCCGACCAAGGGCAAGATCCTGTTCAAGGGCGAGGAGCTGCCGCCAAGCTACAAGCAGCGCACCAAGGACCAGCTCCGCCAGGCGCAGATGATCTACCAGATGGCCGACACCGCGCTGAATCCGAAGGTGCGCATCAGCGAGATCATCGGCCGTCCGGCGCAGTTCTACAGCGGCCTGAAGGGCACGGCGCTGAAGAGCCGGGTGGACGAACTGCTCGATCTGATCGAACTGGAGCCGTCGAAGTTCTACAACCGCTACCCCCCGGAGCTCTCCGGCGGCCAGAAGCAGCGTATCGGCATCGCGCGGGCGCTGGCGGCGGAACCTGCATTCATCATCTGCGACGAGGTCACCAGCGCGCTTGACCAGCTTGTCGCCGAAGGCATCCTGAGGCTGCTTGACCGCCTGCAGCGGGAACTGGACCTGGCGTACATGTTCATCACCCACGACCTGGCGACGGTGCGCTCCATCGCCGACGAGGTGGTCGTCATGAAACAGGGCCGCGTGGTGGAGCAGGGGCCGAAGACCGAGATGTTCACCCCGCCGCACCATCCCTATACGGACCTGCTGCTCTCATCGGTGCCGGAGATGGATCCGGACTGGCTGACGACGGTGCTCGAGGAGCGCGGCGTCGACAATGTCGGCGAGGCCGCGACGACCTGAACCGGGAAGCCGGAAAGGTCCCCCGCGGGCTTCAGACGGCGTCGGGAAGCGTGTCGCTTTCGGGGCGTCCCGTCCGGCCGCTCCGTCCGAAACGGCTGCGGCTGAACCGCTCGGCGAGATTTTCTAGGCGTTTGAGCCGCCGGTCCAGCGCCGACATGGTGCGCGAGAGGTCGTCGCTGTCGTCGTCGAGAAACGTCCGGAAGGCGTCGCCATAGGCCAGCGCCAGAGCGCGCGCCCGCATGCGCCCGAGAGGGCCACCCGACGATACGCCGGCAGCCTCGAGAGCGAGCTTCATCGAGCGCATTCCGGGCTCCGCCGCCAGCGTCAGCGCGCCGAGCGGATCCGCCGGCAGGGACGTGAGGACGGCGCGCAGCCCCTCCCGATGCGGCCTGAGATGGTCGAAACGGGCCATCAGCAGCGCGAACAGGCGATCGCGTACGCCCTCATCGCGCCAGTCCTCGTCGACCGCAGCCAGCATCGCCGCATCCGCCCTGCGCGCCATTTCCCGGATGACGCCATGGCGGCTGCCGACCGCGGCGACAACCTCGCCGACCTCCAGCCCTGCCTCCTCGGCGATGTCGTAGAGACTGACATTGCGCCAGCCGGACAGGCCCGCCAGGGTCATGGCGGCCTGGATGCACTTGCCGGCGTCGTCGCGTTTGCGGGGCATGTTCTTCTCCTGCGTGATGCGGACTGCACTCTTATCTGGTGATATCCGCGGCGGCTTGAAGCTTTCAGCCCTCCTCCCGGGCCTCCCAGACCTGCTTCTTGCGGTAGATCGTGGAGGGGCTGACGCCGAGCAGGGAGGCGGCGCGGGCGATATTGCCCTGGCAGAATTCCACCGCCTGCTCGATGGCCTCGCGCTCGACGTCCTCCAGCGGCCGGATGTCGGCTTCGGTGCGCGGGGCCGCAGCCGGAGCCGGCGCCGCGATGTCATGGGCCGCGCCCGGCCCTGACGCAGGCCGACCGGCCTTGATCGCCGGCGGCATCATCTCCGCGGTCACTTCGTCGCCATCGTAGAGCACGGTGATGGAGCGGACGATGTTCTGCAGTTCCCGGATATTTCCGGGCCAGTGATAGGCCGTCATCGCCGCTGCCGCATCGGCGCTGAAGCGGCAGAAATCCTTGCGCTCTTCCTCGGCGAACTGCTGCAGGAAGCGTTCGGCGATCAGCATGATGTCGTCCCCGCGCTCCCTCAGCGGCGGCAGGCTGAGGGGAATGACGTGCAGGCGGTAGAACAGATCCTCGCGGAAACGCCCTTCCCGGACGGCCTCCATGGGGTCCTGGTTGGTGGCGCAGACGAAGCGCACGTCGACATGGCGCGTGCGGCTGTCGCCGACCTTCTCGAAACTGCCCGTCTGGACGAAGCGCAGCAGCTTGCTCTGCAGGTCCAGGTCCATCTCGCAGATCTCGTCGAGGAACAGCGTGCCGTTGTGGGCCCGCGAGGCCGCGCCTTCCCTGTCCTGGACGGCGCCGGTGAAGGCCCCGCGCACATGGCCGAAGATCTCGCTCTCGATCAGCCCCTTCGGAATCGCGGCGCAGTTGATGGCGACCATCGGCCCGGCGGCCCGCGGGCTCAGCGCATGGACGGCGTGGGCGGCCAGTTCCTTGCCCGTACCCGATTCGCCCACCACGAAGACGGTGGCCTTGCTGGCCGCGGCCATCTTCAATGTCTTGTAGACCTGCTGCATGGCCCCGGAGCCGCCGACGAAACCATGGAACTCGTTGCCGTCGTCAGCGGCTTCCTGCAGTTCCCCGGTCTCCACCCGGCGCCCCAGATCGGTGGCGTTGCGCAGGGTCAGCACCAGCCGCTCCTTGTTGAACGGCTTGACCAGGAAGTCGTAGGCGCCAAGGCGCATCGCCTCGACCGCGATGTTGATGGAGCCATGGGCGGTGATCACCACCACCGGCGTCTTGTCACCGCGCTGCTGCAGACGCTTCAGGATCTCCATGCCGTCCATGTCGGGCAGCCTGAGATCGAGCAGCACGGCGTCGTACCGGCGCTGTTCCAGTTCCTGCACGGCCTCGCCGCCGGTTTCCGCCGTCGTCAGTTCGAAGGGTTCGTCGGCGAGATAGTGTTCATAGGCGCGGATCAGAGATCGGCTGTCCTCGATCAGCAATACGCGTCGATTGCCGCCTTCCGTCATCGCCGGGGACCGTCCACCATGCCGTTGATAGGGCTACGACTATTGCCGAGCGCGGGCCGCGTTTCAAACGCAATCTTCGCAAAATGCAAAAAAGAAGGGCCGCTGTCCCGGAAGACAACGGCCCTCGCCGTGCAAGGCGAATTGATGGCTCAGACGCCCGCGAAGCGGCGCCACTGATCGGCCTGATCCTTGAAGCCGTTCATGAACGGCTCGAAGGAGCGGGTAAACATGTTCTGATACTTGTCGTTCAGGGCCGTGAGATGCTGGCTGTAGGCTTTGGCCGCATCCTCGAAATAGTTCTGCTGCGCCTTGATCAGGTCGGCGGGCGACTCGATCTGGCTGAGTTCGTTGACGAAATCCATGTTGTCGTCGATCCGCATGCGCACGAACTCCGCGATCGACTCGCCGATCTCGTTGGAGATCGACAGCGCCGCAGTTGCCGCATGGTCGGCGGCCCTGGCGGAGCTCTGCGCGGTGGCCGCGGCGGCCTTCGCCGGGGTCGGCTTCCTGACGGCAGAGGACTTCGCAGCGGGGGCAGTCTTCTTCGGCGCGGCCGGCTTCGCGGCGGCGGCCTTCTTCGGCGCAGCCTTCCGCGCGGTGGCGGCGGTCTTCTTCGGCGCGGCCTTCTGTACGGCTGCCGCAGCCGTCTTCGTCGCCGCCGCCGTCTTCGCAACGGTTGTCTCGGCGACCTTCGCGGAATCTGCGGCGGTATCGGCAGCGGTATCGGCGGCGGTCTCGGCCGGCTTGGAAGCCGTCTCGGCGGTCTTCACGTCCGCCTGCTCGGATTTGTTCTGGTCAGTCATCGAAATGTCCCATGTCCTGATGAACGACGGGCGGGCGTCGAACGCCCCGCGCTTCGTCTATCAGACATAGGCGTTTCTATCGCAGTGCACAATGATATTTATTGCACTGCGACAAAGCGGATCCACCGCTCAGGCAGGCGCCTCTGAACGTCCCCCGTGCGCGGCCGACCAGCCGATGGGATTGCTCAGGAATTTTTCCACCTCGTCGAGCGTCCGGGCCTCGAAATAGCCGCTGGCCCGGGCCGCATCCAGCACGTCCCACCAGGTGGCGAGATGGTGGAGTTCGACTCCCGCCTTCTCGAAGTTCGCCGCCGCATGGGGAAAGATGGCGTAATAGAAGACGACGAAGGCGTGATCGACCTTTGCGCCGGCCTTCCGGATCGCCTCGCAGAAATTGACCTTCGAGCCGCCGTCGGAGGTCAGGTCCTCCACCAGAAGGACCCGGTCGCCTTCGTTGAGTTCGCCCTCGATCTGCGCCATCCGGCCGAAGCCCTTCGGCTTCTTGCGGACATACTGCATCGGCAGCATCAGATGATCGGCGATCCAGGCGGCGTAGGGAATCCCCGCGGTCTCGCCGCCGGCGACGCTGTCGAAGCTCTCGAAGCCGACTTCACGGCCGAGATTCTCCCCGGCCAGCTCGACGATCTTCCGGCGGACGCGCGGGAAGGAAATCAGCCGGCGGCAGTCGATGTAGACGGGACTGGCCCAGCCCGCGGTGAAGATGAACGGCTTGTCCGCGTTGAAATGCACGGAGTTCGTCTCGATCAGCATCCGGCTGACCAGACGCGCCGCCTCGATCGCCATGGGGTGGTCTCGTTCGGGCTTCATCCCATATCCCCTCCTGTCACGCCAACGGGCCGGTTATAGTCGCCGCGCCCGCTTCCCTCAAAGCCCGGAATGAGCCAGACCATGACGATTTCTCCGCCGATCGCCGAACGCCGCCCGCACAGGCTGGCCGCCCACGGGGTGGAGCGCGACGATCCCTACCACTGGCTGCGCGACGAGAACTGGCGCGAGGTGATGCGCGACCCGTCGGTTCTGCGGCGGGACATCCGCGACTATCTGGAAGCCGAAAACGCTTACACCGAAGCGATGCTGGCCGACGTCGCCGACCTGCGCGGGAAGCTGTTCGAGGAACTGAAGGGCCGCATCAAGGCCGACGATTCGTCCCCGCCGCTGCCGGACGGGCCCTTCGCCTACTACGTCCGCTTCGAGGAGGCCGGCGAGCATCCGCTCTATTGCCGGCAACCGCGCGAAGGCGGCCCGGAAGAGATCCTGCTGGACGGTGACGCGCTGTCGAAGGAGCACGCTTTCTACCGTCTCGGCGCAGTGCGTCAGTCCTTCGACCACAGGCTGCTGGCCTGGGCCGAGGACGTGAAGGGTTCCGAACTCTATCGGGTCAGGGTGCGCGACATCGATTCGGGCAGGGTCGTCGACGAAGGCCCGGAAGGCACACACGGCAACATTGTCTGGGCGAAGGACAACGCCCATTACTTCTATACCGCGCTGAACGAGGATCTGCGCCCGGACCGGGTCTACTGCCATCGCATCGGCGACGATCCGTCGAAGGACCGTCTCGTCTATCACGAGACCGACAACGGCTATTACCTGGGGGTCGACGAGGGCGACAGCCGGGAACTGGTCTACATCGTCTCGCACGCTTCCGAGACCACCGAAGTGCGGATTCTCCCCGCCGATCGCCCCGACGCCGATCCGGTCGTGATCGCGCCGCGGCGCGAGGGCCATGAATACGATGTCACCGATCAGGGCGACCGGCTGATCATCCGCACCAACCGCGACGGCGCCGTGGACTTCAAGCTGATGGAGACGCCGCTGGCGGCGCCGGGCGAGGAGAACTGGCGCGAACTCGTGCCGGCGCGCGAGGGCGTGCTGCTGCGCGGTGTCACGGCATTTTCGGGCTGGCTGGCGCGCCTGGAGACCGTGGACGCCCTGCCCCGCATCGTCATCACCGACACGGCGACGAACGAAAGCCACGAGATCGCCTTCGACGAGGAGGCCTATTCGCTCGGCATCGGCGGCGGGCAGGAGTACGAGAGCGGCCGCCTGCGGTTCTCCTACTCCTCGCCCACGACGCCGGAACGGGTGTTCGACTACGACATGGTCGTGCGGGAGCGGGAACTGCTGAAGGAGCAGGAAATCCCCTCCGGCCACAACCCGGCCGACTATGTCGTCCGGCGCATCCAGGCGAAGGCCCATGACGGCGAGGAAATCCCGGTGACCGTCCTCCATCGCGCCGACGCGCGGCTGGACGGGAACGAACCGCTGATGCTCTACGGCTACGGCTCCTACGGCATCTCCATCCCGGCGAGCTTCAGTCCGCACCGTTTCAGCCTGGTCGACCGCGGCTTCGTCTACGCCATCGCCCATATCCGCGGCGGCATGGAGAAGGGCTACCGCTGGTACCTCGACGGCAAGCTGGAGAAGAAGACCAACACCTTCCGCGACTTCATTTCCGCCGCCGAGGCCCTGATCGGACGCGGCTGGGCCCGGGCCGGCGAGATCGCCATCCACGGCGGCAGCGCCGGCGGCATGCTGGTGGGCGCGGTCGCCAACATGCGCCCCGACCTCTGGAAGGCCGTCGTCGCCGAGGTGCCGTTCGTCGACTGCCTGACGACGATCCTGGACGACAGCCTGCCGCTGACCCCGCCCGAATGGACCGAATGGGGCAACCCGATCACGACGAAGGCGGTCCACGACCTTATGCTGTCCTACAGCCCCTACGACAATGTCGAGGCGAAGGCCTATCCGGCGATGCTGATCAATGGCGGGCTGACCGACCCGCGCGTGACCTACTGGGAGCCGTCGAAATGGGCGGCGAAGCTGCGCGCAAGCAAGACCGACGACAATCTGCTTCTGCTGAAGATCAACATGGAATCGGGCCATGGCGGCTCGGCCGGCCGCTTCGACAAGCTGAAGGAAGTGGCGCTGAACTACGTCTTCCTGCTCAAGGTCTTCGGCAGGACATGAGACGGAGTTGATTTCCGCCCCGGCCCGAACACATCAACGCCCATGACCGCGACCGAACCGACACATGTGAAGCTGCCGAACCGGGGCGTCCTCAGCGTCGCCGGAGCGGAGGCCGAAAGCTTCCTGCAGAACCTCGTCTCCAACAATGTTGCGCCGGCATCGCCGGAGACCGGAGTCTACGCCACGCTGCTGACGCCGCAGGGCAAGTTCCTGCATGACTTCTTCGTCGTCCGCGATGGCGAAGGCGCGATCCTTCTCGACTGCGAGGCCGACCGGCTGGAGGACCTGAAGCGGCGGCTGACGCTCTACAAGCTGCGTGCGAAGGTCGAACTCGCGGACGTCAGCGCCGGCTGGACGGTGATTGCCCTGCTTGCGGGCAGCGCCGGGGCGCCGATCGAATTCCAGGATCCCCGCCATGCAGACATGGGCCGCCGCGCGTTGCTGCCCGCCGGCGCGGATATCCCCGGCGAGGAGCGGCCCTTCGCCGACTACGAGCGCCGGCGGCTGGAATGCGGCGTGCCCGACGGTAGCCGCGACATGGAGGTCGAACGCTCCTTCCTGCTGGAGAACCGCATCGACGAGTTCCACGGCATCGACTTCAAGAAGGGCTGCTATGTCGGCCAGGAGCTGACGGCGCGCACCAAATACCGCGGCAATGTCCGCAAGCGCCTGACGCCGGTGACGGTGGACGGTGAACTGCCCGACCCCGGAACCCCGGTCACGATCGACGGCAAGGAAGTCGGCGCTGTGCGTTCGGGCCTCGGCGACCGGGCGCTGGCCATGCTGCGGATCGAGCGGCCCGACGGCGAACTCCGGGCCGGCGAGACGCGGCTTACGCCTCTCTGAACACCCGCCTCAGCGCCGCCGCATAGTCGTCGAGGGCCGCCTGGGCCATGGCGACCGGCTTGATCATCCGCATGAATCCGTGAACCACGGTCGGGTATTCGATGAGTTCGACAGTCACCCCGGCTTCGCGCAGGCGATCGGCGTAGGCCACGCCCTCGTCGCGCAGCGGATCATAGCCGGCGACCTGCACCAGCGCCGGCGGCAGGCCGGAGAGATCGTCGGCCAGCAGCGGCGAGGCGTCGGGGTTCCTTCGCGCCCCGGCGTCGGGCACGTACATCGAACTCACCAGGTCGATCGCCGCCTTTGTCAGGAAATAGCCCGTCGCATTCTCCACCAGCGATCCGCCCTCGGCGGTGAAGTCGGTGGCCGGATAGATCAGCGCCTGGAAAACTGGCTGCGCCCCGCCGGCATCGCGCAGGCGGCGTGCGATCACCGCCGCCAGATTGCCACCGGCGCTGTCGCCGCCGACGGCGAGGCGGGCCGGATCGACGTCGAGGCGCCGCGCGTTCTCCGCGATGTAGCGCCAGGCATGTTCACAGTCCTCGACCGCCGCCGGGAATCGATGCTCCGGCGCCAGACGGTAGTCGACGGCGATCACGACAGCATCGCTGCGCGCGGCCACGATGCGGCAGAGCGCGTCATGCGATTCCAGATCGCCCATGACCCAGCCGCCGCCGTGGAAGAAGACCAGGGCAGGCGCCACGGCGGGCGCGAAGCGCGGACGATAGATGCGGATGGGCACGTCCGGCTGTCCTGCCCCGTCGCCGGGGGCCGTCGAGTTCTCGACCGAGGCGAGATCGGGCGTCGGCGGATTGAAGGCCGGATTGGCCGCATTGTAGCCGGCGCGCATCTGGTGATGGTCCGGCTTGTCGATGCCGCCGCCCCCGGCGGCCAGGCCGTCCAGCAGCGCCTGGCAGTCGGCGTCCAGCGGCGGTCGGCTGTTGCGCGGGCTGTCCATGTCGTCGTCTCCCCTCAGCTCAGCGGTATCATGACATGCTCGGCATAGGCCGGGCGCTGCTGCAGCCGCTCGTAATAGGCGGCGACATGGCCCAGGTCCGGCCGCTCCATCGGCAGGTGCAGCCAGCGGTGAACCAGCGCGCCGACGGGGATGTCGCCCATGCTCATCCTACCGCCGGCGACCCATTCATTGCGGCCGAGATGGTCGTCCAGAACACCCATGTGACCGTTGAGCCGCCGCGCCGCGTCACCGATGGCGATCCAGTCCCGCTCGGCTTCCGGCGTGCGGATCAGCCCCAGGAACACCGTCACCAGGTCGGCGATCAGGCTCGAGTTCTGCCAGTCCATCCAGCGGTCGGCCAGGCTGCGCGCCGCCGGGTCGTCGGCCCAGAGCTCGCCCGCCGAGTGCCTGGCACAGAGATAGCGCACGATGGCGTTGCTTTCCCACACCACGACGCCGTCGTCGTCGATCACCGGCACCCGGCCATTGGGATTCATCGTCAGATAGGCCGGATCATCCAGCCCGCCAAAGCTGCCGCCGGCATCCTTGTGTTCGTGGGCAAGGCCCAGTTCGGCGACCGTCCACATGACCTTCTGGACATTGATCGAGTTCCGCCGGCCCCAGATTCTCAGCAAGGTTTCCTCCCCTGACGCTCTCAACCGCGCTTCAGACGCTGTCTCACGATCGTGAATACCGTGAAGGTCCCGCAGATGGCGACCATGGCCCAGACGAAACCTTCCGGATCATGGTAGTCCATGCTGGCGCCGAGGACCATCGGCCCGGCCAGCGCGCCGAAGCCATAGAGCGTGCCGAATGCGGCGTTGGCGGTCACCAGATCGGCGCCCGAGAATCGCTCGCCCTGGATCGCCATGGCCACGGTGTAGATCGACGCCGCCGCGCCGCCCCACAGGAACAGGTCGAGCAGCCGCGCCGGCCGGCTGTCCATCAGGCCGGGCAGCAGCACGATCAGGAACGTGGCCGCCGCGGCCAGGATCACCAGCAGCTTGATCCGGTCCATGCGGTCGGCCAGCCAGCCGACGGGAAAGGCGAACACCATGCCACCGAAGACCACCGCCGAAATCAGGGTCACGGCCTCGGCGTCGGGGAGGCCGGACCGGCGGCCGAACACCGCCATCAACGCCGTCGAGCCGTTCTCGA
The DNA here is from genome assembly GCF_002924445.1 of Minwuia thermotolerans. Lineage (NCBI taxonomy): Bacteria > Pseudomonadati > Pseudomonadota > Alphaproteobacteria > Minwuiales > Minwuiaceae > Minwuia > Minwuia thermotolerans. The sequence continues at coordinate 209,602 of NZ_PIGG01000064.1, read as the reverse complement.
TCATGGCGTAGAGCAGCATGGCGCCGGCCAGGGTGGGCGCGATCCAGAGATAGCGCCAGACGCTGAAACTCGGCCGGCCCTCGAAGACCGGCGCGACGACGGGCACGAAGGCCATCGGCAGCGCCGCCGCCGCCATGATCGCCGCCCCGGCGACAAAGGGAGTCCAGCCGTCCACGCCGACGACCCATATCAGCAGCGGCCCGCTGGCGAAGGCGGCGGAGAGCACGGTGTTGTAGAGCGCCATGACCCGGCCGCGATTGTGGTTCTCCGTGACCTGGTTGATCCAGCTTTCCGAGGTCACGAACAGCGCCGCGACGGCGACGCCCATGACGAAGCGGATGGGCAGCCAGATGTAGTAGTTCTGGAACGCCTTCAGCGCCACCAACAGGACGACGTCCGTCAGCACCGCCGCCAGAATCACCTTCTTCGCGCCGAGCCGGTTGACCCAGAGCGGAATGAACTGCGCGGTGATCAGGATCGCCAATGGCGCCATGGCGGAATTGACCCCGATGGCGGTGCGGCTCCAGCCCTCGCCCTCCAGGATCAGGCCGATCAGCGGAAAGGTGAGGCCCAGCGCCATGGCGGCGACGGCGATGGAACTGATGGCGACGGTGACGCCGACGACGCGTTCGCGCCGCGCCAGCGCCGCCTGGATCATTCCGGATCCAGGTGCTGGTAACGGATGATCGGGGCGTTGTTCTGATAGGAAAAGATGGGAATCGCCTCGATCGAGGTGCCCCGCAGCCGGCGCAGGAGTTCCTCCAGCACGAACTCGGTGACGTCGGCGATGGGCATCGTCAGCGCCTCCCGCACCGGACGGAAGGCGAGATCCAGCAGCTCCCCGGAGCCGCCGAGTGGCGTTCCGGGGCCGCCATGCGCATGTGCCGCGTCGGCCACGAAGAAGCGCGCGTGGAACCGTATCGGCGAGGGCGGCGGCGTAATGGCGCGCGCCATGTAGTCCAGCGGCGAGAGGTCCGGCTTCAGACGGTCTCCCTCCAGTTCGCCGAAGATGAAGCCCGTCTCCTCCCAGGTTTCGCGGACGGCGGCGACGGCAAGCCCGCGGGCCACGTCCTCTCCGACCTGCCTCGTCAGGCGGCTCTTCGGCTTCGGCGGCAGGTCGCGCAGCACCTCCGCCATGCGGTCCTCCCGGTCAAGACGACCGCCGGGGAAGACATACATGTGCGGCATGAAGCGGTGCCGGCTGGCGCGCCGTCCCATCAGCACCTCGGCATCCTCGCCCTCGCCCCGCAGGATGACCAGGGAGGCGGCGTCGCGCGGCCGGACGGGCCGCATGCCCTGCCCGCTCATTCCTCCAGATCCAGATGCTTGCCGTGCAGATAGCGGAACAGCGGCACCTTGTGCTCCCCGGACCTGGGCGGGGGATTTTCCAGATTGTCCTCGATGGTGCGCAGGACGACGCCGGTAATCCGCGGGATCGGCAGCGTCAACGCCTTCTCGATCGTCACCCAGTGTATGTCCAGCAGTTCGCCCGAGGATTCGATCACCTCGTTGGCCAGGCGGTCCGCATCGGCCATGAAGAAGCGCGCGTTGAAGCGGCGCGGGCGATAGGGCGGCGTGATCGCGCGATAGACATATTCCAGGGCTTCGAAGTCCGGCGCGTGCCCCGTGGCGAAGAAATCGCGCCAGTTGCGCGGCACGGACTTTTCCGGTTCCGGGTCCGGCTTGCCCAGGATCAGGCCCGTCTCCTCGAAGGTCTCCCGGATCGCCGCCGCCGCCAGGGCGCGGACGCGCGCCGCCGTCGCGGCCTTTCCCAGATGGGCGGCGACGTGGGGCTGCAGATCGTTGGCGCCGCGCACCCGCCAGTCGGTGCGCTCGACACCCCCGCCGGGAAAGACCCAGTTGTTGGGCATGAAGCTGTGCTTGCCATGCCGTTCACCCATCACGACTTCGATCTTCCTGCCCGCCTTGCGGTAGAGCACGAGCGTGGCGGCGTCGCGCGGGCGCAGCGCCTTCGTGCCCGGCTTTCTGAGATTCTTGTCGTTGTGGTCTTTCGGCGGTTCGGCCATGGTCTGATGCTCTCTCCCCTGCAAGCAGCGGGGCGAAAATGACCGCTGCAGGCGGTGTTGTCCAGTTGGCATGGCCGCATTGCGGCCCTGCGGGGGAACGCTTCAGTCGCCCGGATTGAGCAGGGGCCCGTCGCCGGCGTCGAGGGCAGGCAGGTTGACGATGTCGCCGACGACCCGCGCCTTGCCCTCGGCGATCAGCCGCACAGCCAGGGGATAGATCCGGTGCTCGACCTCCAGCACGCGGCCGGCCAGCGTCTCGGGCGTGTCATCGGCCAGCACCGGCACGGCGCCCTGGACGATGATCGGCCCTTCGTCCATCTCGGGCCGGATGAAGTGCACCGTGCAGCCCGTGATGCGGACGCCGGCCTCCAGCACGCGTTCGTGCACATGCAGGCCCTTGAAGGCGGGCAGCAGCGAGGGATGGATGTTGATGATCCGGTCGCGCCAGCGGTCGACGAAGGCCTTCGACAGGATGCGCAGGAAACCGGCGAGACAGACCAGGCCGACGTCGTGGGTCTCCAGCGCGGAAGCCACTGCCTCGTCGAACTTCGCCCGCGACTCGAACTCCCGGTGATCGATGACGAGGGTATGAATGCCGGCCTTGCGGGCCCGCTCCAGCCCGGCCGCGCCCCCGACATTGGAAACCACCAGCGCGATCTCCGCCGGAAAGGCGTCTGCCGCGCAGGCGTCGATCAGGGCCTGCAGATTGGTGCCGCGCCCCGAGATCAGAACGCCCAGTTTCAGACTTGCCACGCCTCGATCCCCGCGATCTCGACGCCGGGCGTGGCGGTGACCTCGCCCATGCGCCAGACCCGCTCCTTCTTGTATTTCAGGAATGCGATCACCTTCTCGGCCTCGGCCTCGGGCACGATGGCGACCATGCCGACGCCGCAATTGAAGGTGCGCGCCATCTCGGCGGGCGCGACGCCGCCGGCCCGGGCCAGCCAGCGGAACACCGCCGGCAGCTCCCAGCTCGCCGCATCCAGCGCAACGCCCGTTCCTTCCGGCAGGACGCGCGGGATGTTATCGGTCAGCCCGCCCCCCGTAATGTGCGCCAGCGCCCGAACCTGGTCCAGCTTCAGCGCCGAGAGCAAAGGCTTCACGTAGATCCGGGTGGGGGTCAGCAGCGCCTCGCCCAGACTTGATGTATCGTCGAAGGGCGCCGGAGCCGTGAGGTCCGCGCCGCTGTGTTCGACGATGCGGCGGATCAGGGAATAGCCGTTGGAATGCGGACCGCTCGACGCGATCCCCAGCACCGCGTCGCCCGGGCGGATGGCGTCGATCCGCGGCAGAACCCGGTCGCGCTCCACCGCGCCGACGCAGAATCCGGCCAGATCGTATTCGCCCGGACGGTAAAGGCCGGGCATTTCCGCCGTCTCTCCGCCGATCAGGGCGCAGCCGGCCAGCCGGCAACCCTCGGCAATGCCGCGGACCACGTCCGCCGCCTGCTCGACCGACAGCTTGCCGGTGGCGAAATAGTCCAGGAAGAACAGGGGCTCGGCGCCCTGCACCACCAGGTCGTTGACGCACATGGCCACCAGATCCTGGCCCACCGTGTCATGTCGGCCGACCTGCCCGGCCAGGGTCAGCTTGGTGCCGACGCCGTCGGTCGCCGCCACCAGAAGCGGATCGACATAACCCGCAGCCTTCGGGTCGAACAGCCCCCCGAAACCGCCCAGGGAACCGACGACGCCCGAACGGGCCGTCGAATCCGCGTCGTTCCTGATGCGGTCCACCAGGTCCGCGCCGGCATCGACATCGACGCCGGCGTCGCGATATGTGAGGCCGTTGGTGATGACGTCCGTCCGCCCGCGGTTTAAGGTGCGCGGCGACTATTCCGTCAATGGAGCTGGATTGCAATGCCTGCCGGCGTCACCCGATTGGCTGTGCTGATATGCCTGATCCTTTCGGCCGCGGCGCCCGCCGCGGCGGCCGATCTGTTCACGGTCAGAGGCATTGCCGTCGAAGCCCGGGCCGAGAGCACCGAGGCGGCCAAGCAGCAGGCGCTGGTCGACGCCCGCCGGCAGGCGCTGGAGGCGCTGACCGCCAAACTGGCGCGGCGCGGCGACCAGGCGGCCGTGCAGTATCCGGACGACGACGCCATCGACGCCATGATCGCCTCGACCCAGGTTGCGGACGAACAGACCGCGCCCGACGGCTATCGCGGCGTTTTCAGTTTCGAGTTCGAACCGGAGGCGGTTCGCGGCCTGCTGCGGCTGCAGCAGATCCCCTTCACCGAGGCGCGTTCCGGCCCGATGCTGGTGCTGCCGGTGCTGCGGACGGCCGGCGAACCGGCGCTCTGGGCAGACCCCAACCCCTGGCTGGAAGCCTGGGAACGATACGACAGCAGCACCCGGCTGACCCCGATCCGCACGCCCTTCGGCGACGTGGAGGATGTCCTGTCCCTTTCGGCCGAACAGGCGCTGGCGGGCGACGAGGCCGCCATCGAGGCGCTGGCCGACCGCTATGGCGTGGAGACCGTGCTGGTGTTCGACGCGGCGCTGACCATAGATCAGGAAGCCGGCCGCACGGACATGGACGTCTCCATGATGAGTTACGGTCCCGACCCCTATCCGCTGGTCACCCGCGGCTTCAGAGCCGATACGGCCGAGGACGTGCCGCTGTTCCTCGAACAGGCGGTGATCGAGATGGTCGGTGAAATCGAGGATCTCTGGAAGGACGCCGCGATCGCCGGCGCCGGCCGTGAGCAGCAGGCGCTGAGCGCCCTGGTGCCGCTCGGCTCGCTGGCCGACTGGGTCGACATCTCGGCCCGGATCGAGGCGATCCATCTCGTCCGCCGCCTGCAGCTCGAAGCGCTGAACGCGCGCGGGGCACTGGTCGCCATCTACCATACCGGCGATGCCGAGCGGCTCGGGCGCGCCGCGCAACGGCAGGGCCTCGGCCTGGAGGAACGGCCGGAAGGCTTCTGGATCATCACCCCCCGGGGCGACGTCAGGTGACCGCAGGCCGCAAGACGGCCTGGTGGGCCGCCATTCTGATCGGCTTCGTCCTCTCGGTCTATCTGCTGCGGGACATGCTGCTGCCCTTCGTCGTGGGCATGGGCGTCGCCTATCTGTTCGACCCGCTGGCCGACCGGCTGGAGCGGATCGGGCTGAACCGGACCATGGCGACCACGGTCATCACGTGCTTCGCCTTCGTGCTGTTCCTCGTGATCCTCGTCGTGCTGGTCCCCATGATCGTTGAGCAGTCGGCGGCGCTGCTGAACCAGTTGCCGGAATACGCCAACCGGGCGGCGGAGATGATGCGCACCCTGGTCTACGACATTCAGCAGGCGGCCGAACTGCGCGGCGTGGAGGTATCGGAAGCGGAAAAGGAAGATGCGATCCGGCGCTACGCGCAGCAGGCCATCGACTTCTTCGGTCAACTGGCCGGAAACCTGGTCCGCGGCGGCGTAGCGGTGCTCAACTTCTTCTCGCTTCTGATCATCACGCCGGTCGTTGCCTTCTACCTGCTGCTGGACTGGGACCGGATGGTCGCCGCGATCGGCCGGTGGCTGCCCCGGGAGCATGCCGACGAGATCAAGACCGTCACGCGCGAGATCGACCGCACCCTGGCCGGGTTCATACGAGGCCAGGGCCTGGTCTGTATCACGCTGGTCGTCTACTACGCCGCGCTGCTCGAGATGGCGGGCCTCAATTTCGGCTTCCTGATCGGCCTGTTCTCGGGGCTGCTGTCCTTCATTCCCTTCGTCGGCGCGATCTTCGGCGCGGTCTCCTCGATCGGACTGGCGATCATGCAGTTCGGCGTCGACAGCATCTGGCCCATCGTCCCGGTCGCGGCGATCTATGTCGTCGGCCAGCTGCTGGAAGCCTATGTTCTGACGCCGAAACTGGTGGGCGACAAGGTCGGTCTGCATCCGGTCTGGGTGATGTTCGGCGTGCTGGCCGGCGGCGTGCTTTTCGGCTTCGTCGGCATGCTGCTGGCCCTGCCGGTCAGCGCCGTGATCGGCGTGCTGGCGCGTCACGGCCTGCAGCGCTACATGGCCAGCCGGCTCTACGACCCCGAGAACCCGGTATGACGGCGGCCCGGCAACTCGGACTGGATTTCGGCGGCCGTCCGATCTTTGCCCGCGACCACTATCTGCGCGCGGCCTGCAACGCCGCGGCGCACGACTGGGTGCTGCGCTGGCCGGACTGGCCGGCCCCGGCCCTCGCCCTCTATGGCCCCGCGCGCAGCGGCAAGTCTCACCTGGCCCACATCTGGGCCGAGATCGCCGGCGCCCGGATCGTCGACGCCGACGATCTGACGCTTGAGAGCGTGGCCGAGTACGCCGGCGCGCCGGTGGCGCTGGAGCGCGCGGAACGCGTGGCCCAGCCCAGGGCGCTGCTGCACCTTTACAACCTGCAGCGGGAGGCGCGGACGCACCTGCTGCTGCTGTCGCGGACCGCGCCGGCGCGCTGGCCCCACGACCTGCCCGACCTCACCTCCCGGCTTCAGGCCGCACCCGCCGTGGCGATCGATCAACCGGACGACGCGCTGTTCGGTCCGCTGCTGGTCAAGCTGGCCGCCGACCGCCAGCTTTCCATGCCTCCGGAGGTGGTGCACTATCTGACGCAAAGGCTGGAACGCACCTTCGAAGCGGCCGAGACCGTGGTTTCGGCCATCGACCGCGCCGCGCTTGGCGACAAGCGCGCGGTGACGGTGCCGCTGGCCGGCCAGGTAACAAGGGAACTCAGGGGGGAATAGCCATGGATCTCGGCATCAGGGGCCGCAGCGCCATCGTCTGCGCGGCCAGCAAGGGACTGGGCAAGGGCTGCGCCACGGCCCTGGCGGAAGAAGGCGTCAACGTCGTCATCACCGCCCGCAGCGAGGACGTGCTGGAAGCGACGGCAAAGGAGATCCGCGACCGCACGGGCGTCAATGTCACGCCCGTCGCCGGCGACATCACCACCGAGGCCGGCCGCCGGGCCGCACTGGCCGCTTGCCCCGATCCGGATATCCTGGTCAACAATGCCGGCGGACCGCCGCCGGGCAATTTCCGCGACTGGACGCGCGATGACTGGATCAAGGCGCTCGACGCCAACATGATCACCGCCATCGAACTCATCAAGGCGACCGTGGACGGCATGATGGACCGCGGCTTCGGGCGGATCGTCAACATCACTTCCCAGTCCGTGAAACAGCCGATCGACATCCTCGGCCTCTCCAACGGCGCGCGGGCGGGACTGCACGGCTTCGTCGCAGGCGTCAGCCGCACCACCGTCCATCGCAACGTCACCATCAACAATCTGCTGCCCGGCCCCTTCGACACCGACCGGCTGAACTCCGGCTTCGCCTTCCGCGCACAGAAGGACGGCCGGCCGGCGGCCGAACACAAGGCCGAAGCCGCCGCTTCCAACCCCTCCGGCCGTTTCGGCACGGCGGACGAGTTCGGACGGGTCTGCGCCTTCATGTGTTCCGTCCATACCGGCTACATGACCGGTCAGAACGTCCTGCTTGACGGCGGCGCCTATCCGGGCACGTTCTAGGACGGATCCTCTCGAACGAACGAGGTAACATGATGAAATTGAAGGACTTCCTGCTCGCTTCCGCCGCGGTTGCGGTGTTGGCCGCACCTGCGGCCGCGCAGATCGACCCGGTCATCGGCAAATGGTGGAACGTCAAGAAGACCGCGCATATCGAGATCGCGCCCTGCGGCGACAGTGTCTGCGGCAACATCGTCTGGATGCAGGAGCCGAACAACGCGGACGGCACGCCGAAGCGCGACGTCAACAACGACGACGAAACGCTCCGCGACCGCACGATCCAGGGCCTGCAGATCATTGGCGGCTTCGAGAAGGAAGCGCCCGGCGTCTGGGACGACGGCGAAATCTACAATCCCGAGGACGGCAACACCTACAGCTCCAACATGGCAATCCAGGAGAACGGCAACCTGGCAGTCGAGGGCTGCGTGCTGTTTCTCTGCAGGGAGCAGGTCTGGGAGCCGGTCAAGGAGTAGACGCCGCACGCCCGTTCAGGATTCCCGCATCGCCCGTCGGAGCGAGATACGGATGGGCTCCAGCAGGTATTCGAGCGGGGTCTGCTCGCCGGTGACGATCATGACTTCGGCGGGCATGCCGGGCAGCAGTTCGGCGCCTTCAGGCAGCGGCGACAGGTCCGTCAGTTCCACCTGCGCGACATAGAAGGTTTCGCCGGTGCGCTCGTCCTGCAGCGCATCCGCGGAAACCGTGAGCACCCGTCCGTCGAGTATGGGGTTCTCCGCAATCTTGAAGGCGGCGATACGCACCCGGGCCGGCAATCCGGCGTGCACCACGTCGATGTCGGCCGGGCTCACCCGCGCCTCCACGGTCAGGCTCTCGCTGGCCGGCACGATGTCGAGCAGCGGCTGTCCCGGGGAGACGACACCACCCGTGGTGTTGACCTGCACATTGACCACGATGCCGGAGACGGGCGCGACGATTTCCGTACGGCGGATGACGTCGTCGGCGGCGGCCAGCCTGTCCCGCAGGTCGGCAATCTCTGCCTGAACTTCCTGCATGCGGCCCACGACCTCGTTCAGGAAGCGGGTCCGGATATCCAGGATCGTCAGCTCGGTCTCGCCGATCTGGCGTTCGGCGCGGGCGATGGCGGCGCGGTTGCGCGCCAGTTCGCCGCGCAGGGCCGCCTGCTGGCGCTGCAGGTCCAGCAGGCGCGGACGGCGAGCCAGCCCCTTTTCCACCAGGTCGGCGAGCCCCTGCTCCTCTTCCCGGGTCAGTTCGAGCTGGCGCTCGACCGCCTGGATTTCCTCGCGCAGGCCGGTGATCTCCTCGCCGAACTGGCTGATGCGCTCGCGGTTGATGTTGGTCTGGCTGGTCAGGAAATTGCGGCGCTCGCCGAAGACGGTGCGCTCCCCCTCGATCAGCGCCTCGCGTTCCTGGCGGTCCGTCACCAGCTGGGTCAATGCTTCCGGGAACGCGATGCTCTCGGCCCGGTCGCGCTCAGCTTCCAGCCGCGCCCTCGCGGCCATGGCGGAGGCGAGGCGGCCACGCAGCTGTTCCACCTCGGAGCGCGCCCGGATGTCGTCGAGGACGACGACCACCTTGCCCTGCTCGACCAGGTCGCCTTCCTTGACCCGAATCTCGCGCACGATACCGCCTTCCAGGTGCTGCAGCGTCTTGCGCCGCCCCTCCACGATCACGGTGCCCGGCGCGATGGCGGCACTCTGCAGCGGTACGAAGACGGCCCAGCCCCCGATGCCGAGAAAGAACGCGGCCACGACAAGGCACCCGAACAGAGTGAGCCGCCCGATGCCCAGTTTCGGCTGACGGTCCAGCGGGTTCCCGCCGGCCGGCGCCGGCACGGGATCGACACGGCCCAGCGCCTGGCTCACTGGCCGGGCTCCACGGGATGCACCTGGCGGATCGCCGCGCGCTTCGCGTTCGCGCCGAATTTCGCCATCACCTTGTCGCGTTCGTCGAAATCGGTCACCCGGCCGTCCTGCATCACCATGATCCGGTCCACCGCCGCCAGCAGGGCGGGCTTGTGGGAAACCATCACAATGGTGTGGCCGGCCTCCTTCAGCGAGGTGATCGCCTGGACAAGGGCATCCTCGCCTTCCGCGTCCAGGCTGGCATTGGGCTCGTCCAGCACCAGCAGGCGCGGCCTCCCGAAGACCGCGCGGGCCAGAGCAATGCGCTGGCGCTGACCGCCGGAAAGATAGGAGCCCCGTTCGCCGATCGGCGTCTCGTAGGCCTGCGGCAGATGCAGGATCAGATCGTGCACCCCGGCGAGCTGCGCGGCCGCGACGACATCGTCGTCATCGGCTTCGGCGAGACGGGCGATATTCTCCTTCACCGTGCCGTCGAACAGTTCCACATCCTGGGGCAGGTAGCCGACATGGCGCGCCCGGTCGAGCGGATCCCAGACCGCCATGTCCGCGCCGTCGAGGCGGACGCCGCCGCGTTGTGGCAAGCGGGTGCCCACGATCACCCTGGCCAGCGTGGTCTTGCCGGAGCCGGTGGGGCCGATCAGTCCCACCGCCGTACCGGCCGGCACGCGGAACGACACGCCTTTCAGCACCGGCGTGTCGGCCGTCCGGGGCTGGTAGACGACATTGTCGGCGACCAGTTCACCCTTCGGTTCGGGCAGGCGCGTGCCCTGCCCCAGCGCCGGGCGGTGCGCGAGCACTTCCTTCAGCCGGCGCCAGGCCGCCTGGGCGTTGATCAGACCCTGCCAGGCGCTGATGGACTGCTCCACCGGCGCCAGGGCCCGCGACATCATGATCGACGCCGCGATCATCATGCCGGGCGTGATTTCGGCGCCCAGCACCAGCCACGCACCGGTGCCGAGGATCGCCGACTGCAGGAACAGGCGCATGCCCTTGGCCACGGCGCCCAGCATGCCGGAACGGCCGCCGGCGCGGAGCTGCAAGGCCCGCCACTGCTCGGCGCCGTCGTCGATACGCCGCGCCAGCGCCGGCATCATGCCCATGGCGGCGACCACGTCGGCATTGCGCACTGCCGCGTCGGCGGCGTTGAAGGTCTTCGCCGACGCGCCGGAAGCCTGCTGCAGCGCCTTGCGGGTGCTGAGTTCGTTGACCAGCGCCAGCACGAACAGGAAGACCGCGCCGACGCTGGCGACGATGCCCAGCAGTGGATGCATGACGAACAGGATCAAAAGGAACAGCGGCGCCATGGGCGCATCGAACAGCGGGAAGATCGCCGGCGAGGCGAGATAGGAGCGCACGGCCGTGACGTCGCGCAGGCCCTGCGCAGAGGCGCCGCTCTCGCTGAGCGCCTGGGACACGCCGCCAGCCAGGGTGGGGCCGAAAAGCTTGCGGTCCAGCCAGACCCCGACCCGCTGCGCCACCAGCGTCCGCACGCCCTCCAGCAGGGTGAAGACCGCCAGCGCCGCGAAGATGATGATGGTCAGTGCCGTCAGCGTGTCGATATTGCCGGTGTTGATCACCCGGTCGTATATCTGGAGCATGTAGATTGGGCCGGCCAACATCAACAGGCTGGTGCAGATACTGAAGAGCCCGATGACCAGAAAGGCCCTGGTGAAGACCGAGCGCGTCTGTTCCAGAGGAGATGACGTCATGGAAGCCCCTTGGACACGCATTTTCGATCCCCGCCCCCGAAGACCGCGGGGCGCGGCCCGCAGCTCCGGATCGATAGCACAACACGGGGATGTTTAATATGTCGTTTTCCGGTCGGCAGATCGCCGCGCAACGGCCCGCCCGGCCATTGCCGCCGCCGGATAGTGCACGAGCAACGCTTCACCGAGGCCCGTCATGGCGATCAGCGTCTTCGATCTGTTCAAGGTCGGCATCGGCCCGTCGAGTTCCCACACGGTGGGGCCGATCTGGGCCGCGCACCGCTTTCTGCTCGCACTGGACAGCCGCGGGCTGTGCGATCGGGCCGAACGGGTGCGGGTGGAACTCTATGGTTCGCTGGCGCTGACCGGCCTCGGCCACGCGACGGACAAGGCGCTGATGCTGGGGCTGGCGGGCGAGACGCCGGATGCAGTCGATCCCGACCTGGCCGACGCGGCGGTCGCGCGCATCCGCCGGGAGCGCCGCCTGTCACTGGCCGGCCGGCGCGAGATCGCGTTCGATCCGCGCCACGACCTCGACTTCCGCGCCGAGGAGATCCTGCCCGAGCATCCCAACGGCATGATCTTCGTCGCCGAGGACGGGACCGGCGCGGAACTTCACCGTGAGACCCTGTTCTCCATCGGCGGCGGTTTCGTGCAGGATCTGGCCGAGATGCGCGGCGAGACGCCGATCCTGTCGGGCCACAACGCCGCCGTGCCCCACGAATTCGCCAGCGCCGAGGAACTGCTGGCGCGCTGCGACGCCGCCGGCGCCCCCATCTCCCAGGTCATGCTGGAGAACGAGCGCGTCCTCCACCCGGAAGGCGAAATCCGCGCCCGCCTGTTCCGTATCTGGGAAATGATGGAAGGCGCCATCGAGCGCGGCTGCCGAGAGGACGGCATCCTGCCGGGGGGACTGAAGGTGAAGCGCCGCGCCCGCGCCATCCGCGAAAGCCTGGTGGCGCGGCCGGAAGCCAGCATGCGCGATCCGCTGACGGTTATGGACTGGGTCAATCTCTACGCCCTGGCGGTGAACGAGGAGAACGCCGCCGGCGGTCGCGTCGTCACGGCGCCGACCAATGGGGCCGCCGGCGTCATCCCGGCGGTGCTCGCCTATTACGTCCGCTTCGTGCCGGGGGCGACCGACGACGGCGTCGCGCGCTTCATGCTGACGGCGGGGGCCATCGGCGCGCTCTACAAGATGAACGCCTCGATCTCCGCGGCGGAAGTCGGCTGTCAGGGCGAAGTGGGCGTCGCCTGCTCCATGGCGGCAGGCGCGTTGACCGAGGTGCTGGGCGGCACGCCGCGGCAGGCGGAGAACGCCGCGGAAATCGGCATGGAGCACAATCTGGGCCTGACCTGCGACCCCATCGGCGGGCTGGTTCAGGTCCCCTGCATCGAGCGCAACACGATGGGCGCGGTGAAGGCGATCAATGCCGCACGGCTGGCGCTCAAGGGCGACGGCAAGCATTTCGTCAGCCTGGACCAGGTGATCGATACGATGCGGGAGACCGGCCGCGACATGGCGGCGACGTACAAGGAAACCTCGCGCGGCGGGCTGGCGCTGCGCATCCCCGTCGCCGTCACGGAGTGCTAGTTGGACGGGGAGTCTGTTGTATACGGCGTCCTTCGGTTCGCCGGGCCCGTGGATCGAGTCCAAGGGCGCCATTGGAATCAGAAGTCAGGCCAATGTCTTACGGTTCGACCGGTTGATCTTCCTCGCCGCCGAAGCCGTGCATGCGGTTGGCCCATTGCAGGCCGATCACCGCGCCCTTGAGCCGCGGCAGCAGCCAGAGCGACGAGAGCACCAGCGACGGTATCCAGACGGCCCAGTGGACCCAGGTCTCCGGATGCCACGCCTGCTCGGTCATCAGCACCAGCGGGATAAGGATATGGCCGACCAGCAGGATGGTCAGATAGGGCGGCATGTCGTCGGCCCGGTGATGATGCAACGCCGCACCGCAGGACGGGCAGTCGTCGCGCACCTTCACATAGGCCCGGTAGAGGCCGGCCTCGCCGCAGCTCGGGCAGCGCTGTCCGAATCCGCGGCGGATGGCCTGCCAGACGGACCGCGGCTCCGCATCTTCGATGGTTTCGATGTTCATGGCGCAAATATCGGTCATGGATCCTGAAAGGGGATGTGGCCGGCGGTCGCAGCGTTGCCGCCCCCCTGTCGCTGAATTACGCTGAGGCAATTGGGGAGAGAGGAGAACCGGCCATGGCCCTCGCCAACGACTACCGCCTGATCGAGGTGACGCCCGTCCAGCCCGCCATCGGCGCCGAGATCCGCGGCATCGACCTTGCCAACGGTCTGAGCTCCGACGCCTTCGCCGAGGTCAGGCGCGCCTTCCTGGAGAACCAGGTGCTGTTCTTCAAGGAGCAGTCGCCGATGACGCCTGAACGCCAGATCGAGATCGGCCGCATGTTCGGCGAACTGCATGTCCATCCGGCGGCGCCGCACCTGGACGGCCACCGGGAAGTCTTCGTCATCCACGCCCACCGGGATTCGAAGATCGTCAACGGCGGCGGCTGGCACACCGACGTGAGCTGCGAGACCGAACCGCCGGCGGCGACGATGCTGCAGCTCCATGTCCTGCCGTCCAGCGGGGGCGATACGCTGTTTTCCAGCATGTACGCGGCATATGAGGCGCTTTCGAAGCCCATGCAGCGCTTCCTGCTTGAGCTGACGGCCACCCACGATTCCGAGCATGTCTATCGCGGCCGCTACAAGGACCGGGGCGTCGACGACGCCGAACGGACCTATCCGTCCGCCGTGCATCCGGTGGTCCGCACCCATCCGGAGACCGGCCGCAAGGCGCTCTATGTCAATGCCGGCTTCACCACGCATATCAACGAGCTGAGCCCGGCGGAAAGCAAGAACCTGCTGGGGTTCCTGTTCCGCCATGTCGAGAATCCGCTGTTCCAGGCGCGCCAGCGCTGGGCGGCGAACGACGTGGCGCTGTGGGACAACCGTTGCCTGCAGCACTTCGCGCTGTGGGACTACTGGCCGGAGGAGCGCAAGGGCCATCGCGTGACCATCAAGGGCGACCGGCCGTTCCTCGACGCCTGAGCCTGACGTTCAGGCCCGCTCGAAGCCGCGCCTGACCTCGTAGTCGGTGACCTTGCGGTCGAAATCTTCCTGTTCCCAGCGCGCGGCTCGGACATAGTGGTCGACGACTTCCTCGCCAAAGGCGTGGCGCAGCATCTTCGAACGGCTGAGGCGCCGCTCCGCCTCGCGCAGCGTCCCCGGCACCCGACGCGCCCGGCGCGCCTGGTAGGCGTTGCCGCGCAGGGCCGGCTCCAGCTCGAGTTCCTGTTCCAGCCCGGCGATGCCGGCTGCGATCAGGGCCGCGAGCGCCAGATAGGGATTGAGGTCGGCGCCGCCGATGCGGCATTCGACTCGGATGCCGGAGCCGCCCGGCGCCACGACCCGGTAACCGGCGGTCCGGTTGTCGACCGACCAGACCGCGCGCGTCGGCGCGAACAGGTCCTCGGTGAAGCGCTTGTAGGAATTGACATAGGGCGCGAGGAACCAGGTGATCTCCGCGGAATGGGCAAGCAGGCCCGCGAGCCAGGACCGCATTACGCCCGACATGCCATGCTCGGCATCCGGATCGAGGAAGGCGGGCCGGCCGTCCATGGTCTGGAGCGACTGATGGATGTGGCTGGAGGAACCGGCGTGGTCATGGCTCCATTTGGCCATGAAGGTCACGGCCCGGCCCTGCGCCCAGGCGATTTCCTTGACGGCATTCTTGGTGACGACATGGTGGTCTGCGCAGGTCAGGGCGTCGGCGTAGCGGACGTTGATCTCCTCCTGGCCCGCCTCGGCCTCGCCCTTGGAGCATTCGACGGGCACGCCCGCGCCGTACAGGCCGTTGCGCACCGCGCGCATCACCTCCTCCTCCTTCGTCGTCTGGAAGACGTGATAATCCTCATTGTAGGCGCTGATCGGCGTCATGCCGCGCCAGTCGAGATCCCGCATGTCGTCCAGGCTTTCGCGGAAGAGGAAGAACTCCAGCTCCGTCGCCGCCATGGCCCGGTAGCCCATGGCCTCCAGCCGGGCGAGCTGGCGCTGCAATACCGCGCGCGGGCTGTGCGGCACCGCCGCCTTGCCGTGATGATCCAGCACATCGCAGAGCACAAGCGCCGTACCCGGCAGCCAGGGGATGCGGCGCAGTGTCGTCAGGTCGGGCCGCATGACGTAGTCGCCATAGCCTCCGGCCCAGCTCGTCGCGGCGTAGCCCTGGACGGTCTGCATCTCCATGTCTGTCGCCAGCAGATAGTTGCAGCTGTGGGTTTCCGCCCAGGCCTCGTCGACGAAATGCTGCGCGTGGAAGCGCTTGCCGACCAGCCGTCCCTGCATGTCTGTCTGGGCGGCGACGACCGTGTCGATCTCGCCGGTCTCCGCCAGCACCCGGAGCTGCTCGAAGTCCAGATTGCCCGCCATCGGCCCGTTCCCCCTCGCTGCGCCCTACCCGACCAGCCTAGATCAATCCCCGGGGAGATTGAATCGCCACCGCTGTTTCCGTGTCATGCCCGCCCCCGTGCGGGCATCCGGTCAGGCTGTCGACTTGCGGCGAAGCCGCTCCGGACCCCCGCACAGAGGCGGGGGTGACACGCTGAGCGGGCGGCGGTTCAGTCAAACGGTGGAATACCCGTCCGGGTTTCGGCGCGGGGCGGAAACCTTCCGCGGACCTCAGCCCATGTTGCGGCCCATGGTGTAGAATTCGTCGTTCGGTCGCATGGAGCTGAAATTGGCGATCCGGTTCGACATGGCGAAGAAGGCCGCCGTGGCGCCGATGTCCCAGATGTCATCGTCGTCGAAGCCGTGTTCGCGCAGCGGCTCGAAGTCCGCGTCCCCGATCGTCCGAGAATCCAGCGCCACCTTCATGGCGAAGTCGAGCATGGCCCGCTGGCGCGGCGTGATGTCGGCCTTTCGGTAGTTGATCGCCACCTGGTCGGCGATCAACGGGTCCTTCGCCCGGATGCGCAGGATTGCGCCATGGGCGACGACGCAGTACTGGCAGCCATTGGCCCCCGAGGTGGCAACGACGATCATCTCCCGGTCGGCCTTGGTGAGGCCGCCTTCCCGCTCCATCAACGCGTCGTGCATCGCGAAGAATGCCCGCAGTTCCTCCGGCCGGTGGGCCATGCCGAGGAAGACGTTCGGCACGAAGCCCGACTTTTCCTGCACCTTCAGGATCATCTCGCGTATGTCTTCGGGCAGGTTGGCCAGCTGCGGCACCGGGAACCGGCTGATGCTCTTTTCACTCATTTTCGGCTCTCCCCTGTTCAATCCGTCCATGGCAGCTATCGTAGCGGCCAATTCGCCCCGGACCGTCCGGTCCGCACGGGGCTTCGCAAGTTACTGGCATTTCCGGGAGGACACATGAAGCTGTTTCATACGCAGAACTCACCCTATGCGCGCCGCGCGCGCCTCGTTGCCCGCGCCTGCCGGCTGGACATCGAGGAAGTCGACATGTCGCCACTCGCCGAACGCGCCGGCGAATTGCTGGAACACGGCCCGGGCGGCAAGGTGCCGGGGCTGCTGACCGACACCGGCGTCTTCATCTGCGAGACGCTGCTGATCACCCGTTACCTGAACGACGCGGCCGGCGGCAAGCTGACGCCGCGCGATGCGCAGGCGGCGGAAAAGGTGATGGAACTTGAGGGGATCGGCTCCCTGCTGATGGATTCGCTCTTCCAGCGCTCCCAGGAGAATCGCCGCGAGGCTGGCGAAAAGTCCCAGGCGGTGATCGACAGGGAGGCCGAGCGGGCCGCCCGCTGCTACGATGCGCTGAGCCAGCGGCTGACGCACCAGCCGACGGTGCTGAACCTCGGCACCATCGCCGCGATCTCCGCACTGGGCTACGCCGAATGGCGCCACGCCGACGACAACTGGCGCGAAGGCCGCCCCGGGCTCGCCGCCTGGTTCAACGAGATGATGGTCAATCCGGCCGTCACCGAGACCGCGCCGAAGTTCTGAACAAACAAATGGTGTCCTCGGGCCTGACCCGAGGACCGCAATCTCGGGTGCGTCAGCGCGCGGGCCGGCCCCGCCATCCCCCGCGCGCCGACCTCCCTAGAACAGTCCTTCGATCTCGCCGGCGTCGTTGAGCATGATCTGCTCGGCCGCCGGTTCCCGGGGCAGGCCGGGCATGGTCATGATCTCGCCGCAGATCACGACGATGAAGCCGGCGCCGGCCGAGAGCCTGACCTCCCGGACCGGCACCGAATGGCCGTCGGGCGCACCGCGCAGGTTCGGGTCGGTCGAGAAACTGTACTGCGTCTTGGCCATGCAGATCGGCAGGTCGCCGAAGCCCTCGGCTTCCCATTTGCGGAGCTGGTCGCGGACCTTCTTGTCGGCCAGCACCTCGTCGGCGCGGTAGATGCGCCTGGCGATGGTCTCGATCTTCTGGAACAGCGGCATGTCGTCGGGATAGAGCGGGCTGAACTGCGCCATGCCGCTGTCGGCGATTTCGGCCACGCGCTCGGCCAGTTCGGTGATTCCCGCCGAACCCTGGGCCCAGTGGCGGCAGACGATGGCCTCCGAGCCCATCCACTCGACATGGTCCTTCACCGCCTGGATCTCGGCCTCGGTGTCGGTGACGAAGTGGTTGATCGCGACCACGGCCGGCACGCCGAAGGACTTCACGTTCTCGATGTGGCGGCCCAGATTGGCGCAGCCCTTCTCGACCGCCTCGACGTTCTCCCGGCCCAGGTCGTCCTTGCCGACGCCGCCGTTCATCTTCATCGCGCGCACCGTGGCGACGATGACCACGGCGTCGGGCGACAGACCGGCCTTGCGGCACTTGATGTCGAAGAACTTCTCGGCACCCAGATCCGCGCCGAAGCCGGCCTCGGTGACGACGTAGTCGGCCAGTTTCAGCGCCGTGCGGGTGGCGGCGACGGAGTTGCAGCCATGGGCGATGTTGGCGAACGGGCCGCCGTGGACGAAGGCGGGATTGTTTTCCAGCGTCTGCACGAGGTTCGGCTGCATCGCGTCCTTCAGCAGCACCGTCATGGCGCCGTCGGCCTTCAGGTCGCGGCAGTAGATCGGCTTCCGGTCGCGGGTGTAGGCGACGATGATGCCGCCCAGCCGCGCCTGCAGATCCTCCAGGTCGTTGGCCAGACAGAGAATCGCCATGACTTCGGAGGCCACGGTGATGTCGAAGCCGCTCTCGCGCGGATAGCCGTTGCCGACGCCGCCCAGCGAATGCACCACCTGGCGAAGCGCGCGGTCGTTCATGTCCAGCACCCGCCGCCAGGCGACGCGGCGGGCGTCGATGCCCAGCTTGTTGCCCCAGTGGATGTGGTTGTCGATCATCGCCGCCAGCAGGTTGTGCGCGGCGGTGATGGCGTGGAAGTCGCCGGTGAAGTGGAGGTTGATGTCCTCCATCGGGATCACCTGGGCATAGCCGCCGCCGGCGGCGCCGCCCTTCATGCCGAAGCACGGACCGAGCGAGGCCTCGCGGATGCAGATCGCCGCCTTGCGGCCGATGGCGTTGAGGCCGTCGCCGAGACCCACGGTGGTCGTGGTCTTGCCCTCGCCCGCCGGGGTCGGGTTGACCGCCGTGACGAGGATCAGCTTGCCGTCCTCGCGGTCCTTCTGGGCGTTGATGAAGTCCTGACTGATCTTCGCCTTGTCGTGGCCGAAGGGCAGCAGCGCCTCGGACGGAATGCCGAGCCGCGCGCCGACTTCCTGAATGGGCTGCTTCGTCGCCGCGCGGGCGATCTCGATGTCGCTCTTGTGGGCCATGGCTCGCTGCTCCTGCTGGCGCCTGGTCGCCGCCCGCCCCGCCGGGTCGGCGTCACGGAACCTCGACTAAATGATGTACAGGCGCGCGGCTTACTCCGCCGCGACAGCGCCTGCCGTTTTCTCGACGCGGACGGCGGAGAACTTGAACTCCGGGATCTTGCCGTAAGGGTCCAGGGCCGGATTGGTCAGGATGTTGGCCGCCGCCTCGACGAAGGCGAAGGGCATGAAGACGTTGTCTTCCGAGATTGCGCGGTCGGCGCGGGCCATCACCAACAGCGAGCCCCGCCGGGTCGAAAGCCGGACCATGTCGCCCGGCCCGACGCCCAGCCTGCGGAGCGTTTTCGGATGCATCGAACAGCTCGCCTCGGGCTCCAGCCCGTCGAGCACCTGCGCGCGGCGGGTCATCGAGCCCGTGTGCCAGTGCTCCAGCTGCCGTCCGGTGATCAGGATCATCGGGTATTCGGCGTCCGGGGTGTCGTCGGGCGGCACGATGGCCGCCGGGGTGAAGCGCGCGCGCCCCTCGGGACGCGGAAAGCCGTCGCCGAAGACGATGGGCTGGCCCGGATCGTCCGGGGACAGGCTGGGATAGGTCACCGCCTCCCGCTCCAGCCGCTCCCAGGTGATGTTGTCGAGCGATTTCATGGACCGCTTCATCTCGGCGAAGACGTCGCGCGGGTGGCCGTAGTCCCAGTCCAGGCCGAGGCGCCTGGCCAGTTCGACGGTGATCCACCAGTCCGGCTTCGCCTGCCCCGGCGGCGCCACGGCGGGCCGCCCCATCTGAACCTGGCGGTTGGTATTGGTGACCGTGCCGGCCTTCTCCGCCCATGCGGTCGCCGGCAGGATGACGTCGGCGTAGTTCGCCGTCTCCGTCAGGAAGATGTCCTGCACCACCAGATGCTCCAGCTTCGCCAGCGCCTCGCGCGCGTGCTCCACGTCCGGGTCGGACATCGCCGGATTCTCGCCCATGATGTACATGCCGCGGATCCGGCCGTCGTGAACCGCGTCCATGATCTCGACGACCGTCAGTCCCTTCTCGGCGGAGAAATCCCCGGAAGCCCAGATATCGCGGAACCGCGAGCGGACGCCATCGTCGCCGACGGACTGGTAGTCGGGCAGGAACATCGGGATCAGCCCGGCGTCGGAGGCGCCCTGGACATTGTTCTGTCCGCGCAGGGGATGCAGCCCGGTCCCGGGCCGCCCGACATGCCCGCACATCAGCGCCAGCGAGATCAGGCAGCGGGAATTGTCGGTGCCATGGATGTGCTGCGAAATACCCATGCCCCAGAAGATCATGCCTGCGCGGGCGCCGGCGAACGTCCGGGCCACCGTGCGCAGGGTCTCGGCCTCGACGCCGCAGATCTCGGCCATCTTCTCGGGCGGGAAGCCCTTCAGATGGGCCTTCATCGCCTCCCAGTTCTCGGTGAAGCCCTGGATGTACTGCTCGTCGTAGAGCCTCTCCTCGACGATCACGTGCATGACGGCATTCAGCATCGCCACGTCCGTGCCGGGCCGGAAGCGGACCATGTGGCTGGCGTAACGGCCCAGGCCGACGCCGCGCGGATCCATGACGATCAGCTTGCCGCCGCGTTTCGCGAACTGCTTGAAATAGGTCGCCGCCACCGGATGGTTCTCGACCGGATTGGCGCCGATGACGATGGCGCAGTCGGCGTTCTCGATCTCGTTGAAGGTCGCCGTGACCGCGCCGGAACCGACATTCTCCATCAGGGCCGCCACCGACGAGGCGTGGCAGAGCCGGGTGCAGTGATCGACATTGTTGTGGCCGAAGCCCTGCCGGATCAGCTTCTGGAAAAGGTAGGCCTCCTCGTTGGAGCACTTGGCCGAACCGAAACCGGCCACCGCCGGGCCGCCATGGTCCGTGCGAAGGGCGGCAAGCCCGCCGGCAGCGCGGTCCAGCGCCTCCTGCCACGTCGCCTCGCGGAAATGCGTCGAGAGGTCGGCCGGATCGACGTTCAGCCCCTTGGGCGGCGCGTCGTCGCGGCGGATCAGCGGCGTCTTCAGCCGGTGGGGATGATCGACATAATCGAAGCCGAAGCGGCCCTTGACGCAGAGACGCTGTTCGTTGGCCGGCCCGTCGACGCCGTCCACCCAGGCGATGCGGCCGTCGCGGAGCTTGAAGCTGAGCTGGCAGCCGACGCCGCAATAGGGGCAGACCGACTTCACTTCCTCGTCGAAGGCCGCGCTGTCGCCGTGACCGGCGGCATCGAGGGCCGTCGATTCCATCAGTGCGCCGGTGGGGCAGGCCTGCACGCATTCGCCGCAGGCGACGCAGGTGCTCTGGCCCATGGGATCGGCGAAATCGAAGACGATCTCCGCGTCATGACCGCGGAAGGCCATGCCGATGACGTCGTTGACCTGGACTTCCCGGCAGGCGCGGACGCACAGATTGCAGTGTATGCAGGCGTCCAGGTTGACGCGCATGGCGACATGGCTGTCGTCCAGCAGCGGCACGCGGTCCGGCGCCAGCGCGGGGAAGCGGCTTTCCGCGACGCCTTGCAGATCCGCCATCTTCCAGAAGTGCGAGGAGCGATCGTGCGCCGCCTCACGCGGCGGCTGGTCGGCCATCAGCATCTCGATCACCAGCTTCCGCGCCTTCGCGGCGCGGTCGGTCGCGGTCCGCACGACCATTCCCTCGGCGGGCGCGCGGATGCAGGAAGCGGCGAGATTCCGCTCGCCATCAATCTCGACCATGCAGGCGCGGCAATTGCCGTCGGCGCGATAGCCGGGCTGGTCGGCGTGGCACAGATGCGGGATCAGCGTTCCCTCGCGCCTGGCCACGTCCCAGATGCTTTCGCCCTCGGCCGCGGTGACGACCCGGCCGTCGAGCGTGAAGGAAACTGTCATGTCAGTGCCTTCCGTGCTTGCCGTGTCCGGCCCCGTAGCCCCGCAGCAGCGCATAGGCCTCGCGCTGGTGCGCGGTCAGCAGGGGCGTGACTTCCAGGTGGGCGCGCAGGTGCGTCTCCCGCAGTTCCATCCGCAGGTCCGCCGCCTTCCGCAGCGCCACGACGAGTGTGTCCGGATCGGCGCGGCGGTCGCGGAACAGCGCATCCAGCTCCGCCTCCGCCTCGACCAGCCGCGCGCCGAGATCGCGCGCCTTCAACTGCATCCGCTCGAAGGCGGCGCGGATGACGGCGATCTGTTCGCCGCTGAGTTCCAGTTCCTCCTGCATGTCCAGCAGGTGCGACGGTCCCGGATAGCCGTTCAGCTCCGCCGGCCTCGCCATGCCCCGCCCCTCACCGGCGAGCAGGGCGGCGACTTCACGTTCGCTGTAGCTGCTCACCGCCCGGTGCTGCTGCCCGGCATAGGGCTGCGCCTGATCGGCAGCGGCGGCGGCGGCATAGGTCAGACAACCGAACGCGAAAAGGACGAGACGCATCAGACTTCCCCCGGAAAATGCTTCAGGGTCGATCTTATCGGGTTCGGCGCGGCCTGGCCCAGACCGCAGATCGATGCGTCAGCCATGGCCTGGCAGAGGTCTTCCAGCAGGTCGCCGTCCCAGCGATCCGCCTCCATCAGCTTGACCGCCTTCTCGCAACCGACGCGGCAGGGCGTGCACTGGCCGCAGCTCTCGTCCTCGAAGAAGCGCAGCATGTTGAGCGCCGCGGCCCTGGCGCTGTCCTTGTCGGAAAGGACGACCACGGCGGCCGAGCCGATGAAACTGCCGTGAGGCTGCAGCATGTCGAAGTCGAGCGGCACGTCGTCCAGCGCCGCCGGCAGCAGGCCGGATGACGGACCGCCGGGCTGGTAGGCCTTGAAGACATGACCGTCGAGCATGCCGCCGGACGCCTCGATCAGATCGCGGATGGTCGAGCCCGCGGGCAGCAGCTTCACCCCCGGCTCCTTCACCCGACCGGAGACGGAGTAGGCGCGCAGCCCCTTGCGGCCGTTCTTCTCGACCGAGCTCAGAATCTCCGGACCCTCCCGGACGATGCGCGCGACCCAGTGGAGCGTCTCGACATTGTGGACAAGCGTCGGGCGGACGAAGACGCCGACCTCGGCGACATAGGGCGGGCGGTGACGCGGCAGGCCGCGCTTGCCCTCGATGCTCTCGATCATCGCGCTCTCTTCGCCGCAGATATAGGCGCCCGCGCCACGACGGAGGTCGATATACCCGGGCTCGATCAGCCGCGCCTTCTCCAGGGCGGCGATCTCCCGCCGCAGGATCTCGAGCACCGCCGGGTATTCGTCGCGCATGTAGACGAAGATCCGTTCGGCCTCGACCGCCCAGGCGGCGATCAGCGCGCCCTCCAGGAAGAGATGCGGCGTCCGCTCAAGGAAATAGCGGTCCTTGAAGGTGCCGGGCTCGCCCTCGTCGCCATTGACGGCGAGATAGCGCGGCCCCTCGTAGCTGCGGACGAAAGACCATTTGCGGCCCGATGGAAAACCCGCGCCGCCCAGACCGCGAAGGCCGGACTCGAGCACCGTCTGCTGCACTTCCTCGGGCGAACGCGCGCCGCCGCGGAGGTCGGTCAGTTCCACATAGCCGCCCCTGGCGGTGTAGGCGGCGAGATTCTGGTAGTCGGGAATATGCGGGTAGACGTCGTTGGCCGTGATCGCCGCCTTCACCTTCGCCGGCGTCGCGGCGTCGATATGGTTGTGGCCGATCTCCAGCGCCGGCGCGGTGTCGCAGCGGCCCATGCAGGGCGCGCGGACGACCCGGACCCGATCCGCGGGAAAATCGTCCGCCAGAGCCCGCATCAGACCCTGCGCGCCGGCCAGTTCGCAGGAAAGCGAGTCGCAGACCCGGATGGTCAGCGGCGGCGGCGGGGTCTCGCCCTCCTTCACCACGTCGAAATGGGCGTAGAAGGTGGCGACCTCGTAGACCTCGGCCTGGGCCAGTTTCATCTCCTCCGCCAGAGCGCGGAGATGGGCGGCCGAAAGATGGCCGAAGGCGTCCTGGATCAGGTGCAGATGCTCGATCAGCAGGTCGCGGCGGCGCGGCCGTTCGCCCAGCAGGCTACGCACCTCGGCCAGGGCGTCGTCGTCGAGCTGACGGCCCTTCGGCGTACGGCGCCCCTTGCCCTTTCCGGATTTCCAGACGCCCTTGCGTTCAGCCTCGCCCTGCACCGGCAGTCTCCTAGCCTTCGGGACGCCCTTTATGCCCCGTGATCCCCGCCGCGCACAATGTTCCGCGCCGACGTCTCGACCATGTGCAGGAACGACAGGGCCGACGACGAGGGCGACATCAGGCGGAAGCGGTCTTCCGCCAGGCGCATGACGATGACCGAGAGATGCTCCATCAGCGTGCGCTGGGCCAAGTCGGCGGCAAAGAGGTCCGGATGCAGGTCCAGCGGACAGACACGCTCCAGGGCGGCGCGCACCCCTGGCCCCTCCAGGTCGAGCACGGCCCAGGCGTCGGATTGTTCAGTGACCCAGGCCGCCTCGCCCAACGCCGTCGCCACGATCCGCGCCGCGTCGGGTCCCTCGCACGGGAAGACCGCGAAAAACTGGTCCGGCGACATGCCGATGAGCCGAAGGCCGTCCGTTCCGATCGAATAACGGCCGACAGTCGGCAACTCCATGCCCCAGACCGCGCGCACGGCGTCCGCCAGCGCCGCATCGCCGCCGCGTGGCACGGCGATCGCGGCGATACCCAGCCCGGCCGGCTCCGACAGGCTCACACCGCCGAAATCCTGTCGGATGCCGCCGAGCGGGCTTCGCGGAGCCAGTTCGAACTCAGCCACGCAGCCGCTCCCCGTCCGGATCGACGAAATGCGGCGAGACGATTTCGACCTCGATCATCTCGTCCCGCAGCGGATCGGCCGCGACAACCACATCGCCCAGGCGCGCTGCCCCGCGGCGGATGAAACCGAGACCGATCGAATGGCCCAGCGTCGGCGACCACGCCGCCGAACTCATCCAGCCGAGATCGTTCCCGGTGGTCACCGCTTCGCCCCGATCGACGAAATGCGCGCCCGAACGCAGCTCCCGCGTGCGGTCCACGGGCCGGAAGCCCATCAGGCGCGAGCGGTCCTCGCGCTTCATCTCCGGCCGGTCGCAGAGGACATTGCCGATGGCGACCTTCTTCCTGTTGACCAGCCGGTCCATGCCGAGATCCAGCGCCGTGGTCTGGCCGTTCAGTTCGTTGCCGGCCGGATGCCCCTTCTCGATACGCATCACCCCCAGCGCCTCGGTGCCGTAGGGGACGCCGCCGAGCGGCCCGCCCGCCGCCATCAGCGCCCGGATCAGGGCGTCGCCATAACGCGCCGGCACGGCGACCTCATAGGCCAGTTCGCCGGAAAAGGAGATGCGAAACAGCCGGGCCGGCACGCCGCCGCAGACCGTGATTTCGGCACAGGCCATGAAGGGAAAGGCTTCGTTGGAGATGTCGGTATCCGCGTCGACCAGCTTGCCCAGCAACTCGCGCGAACGCGGGCCGGCGACCGCGAACTGCGCCCACTGATCGGTGCCGGAGATCAGGTGCACGTCGAGGTCCGGCCAGTGGCACTGGCGGTAGAACTCCAGATTGCGGAACACCAGCCCTGCATTGGCGGTCGTGGTGGTCATGACGAAGTGATCCTCGGCCAGCCGCGCCGCGGTGCCGTCGTCACAGACGAAGCCGTCCTCGCGCAGCATCAGTCCATAACGGACCCTGCCGACGGGCAGTCTGGCAAAGCCATTGGCATAGATCCGATTGAGGAAAGTCGCGGCGTCACGGCCCTGCACCTCGATCTTGCCGAGCGTCGTGACGTCGCAGACGCCCACGGCCGAGCGCACCTGCCGGACCTCCCGGTCGACGCTCTCTCGCCAGTGCGTTTCGCCGGTCCGCGGGAACCACTGGGCGCGGAGCCACTGGCCTGCCTCCACGAAAACCGCGCCCTGCTCGACGGCCCAGTCATGGCTGGGCGTGCGGCGTATCGGCCGGAGATCCGGGCCGCGCGACCGGCCGGCGAAGGCGCCGACGGGAACCGGGGTGTAGGGTGGGCGGAAGATCGTCGTTCCCGTCTCCGCGATGGACCTGCCAAGCGTCTCCGCCAGCACGCCGATCGCCGGCACGTTGGCGGTGCGGCCCTGATCGGTGGCCATGCCGAGGGTGGTATAGCGCTTGACCTGCTCGACGGCACGGTAGCCCTCCTGCGCGGCGAGCCGGACATCCTTGACGGTGACGTCGTTCTGCAGATCCAGCCAGGCCCGGCCCCTGGTTTCCGCGACATGCCAGAGCGCCGTCACCCGGGCAGGCTCGTCCTCGGCCTGCGGCAGGTCCGGCCCGGGCCCGTCCAGGTCCAGCGCCGAGAGCGCCGCCTCCCGGCCCGCGCGCAGCGCCGCCGCCAGGGTGAGATCGCCCGCCGCGGCGCCCGCGACCATCATGCCGGGCGGCAGGTCCGGACCTGGCACGAAGGCGGCAATGTCGTCGCGCCAGACCGGGCGCCCGCGGTGATGGCAGGTCAGGTGGACGTTGGGGTTCCAGCCGCCGGAGACGGCGAGACAATCGGCCTCGATCCGCCGGCCGTCCGCCAGGCGGACCTCCTTCAGGGCATGACGTCCCCTGGTCTCGACCACCCTCCCGCCACGCACGGCTTCCACGCCCGGCAGTTCCAGCGGCGCATTGCAGTCGCGCGCGTCGATCACCGCCGCGACCTCGACGCCCTGTTCGCGAAGGTCGGATGCCGTGCGCCAGCCATCATCGTTGCTGGTGAACACCGCCACGCGCCGGCCGGGCGCGACGCCGTAGCGGTTAAGATAGGTCCGCACGGCCCCGGCCAGCATCACGCCGGGCCGCTCGTTGCCGCCGAAGGCGATGGCCCGCTCGGTGGCGCCGGCGGCGAGCACCGCATGGCGGGCGCGGATGCGCCAGAACACCTGCCGCGGCGCGGCGCCCGGATCGGGCAGGTGATCGGTCATGCGCTGCAACGCGCCATAGCCGCCATGATCGAAGGCGCCGATGACGGTCGTCCGCGCCATGACGCGGACATTTTCCATGGCCGAGAGCTCGCCCGCCACCGCGGCGGCCCATTCGGCCCCGGCGCGTCCGTTCACCTCGAGCGTCTCCGCATTGAGCCGGCCGCCGAGACGGAAATCCTCATCCGCCAGGATCACGCGCCGGCCGGCGCGGGCAGCGGTCAGCGCCGCCGTCAGTCCGGCCGGTCCGGCCCCGATCACCAGCAGATCGCAGTGCAGGAAGCCCTTGTCGTAACTGTCCGGGTCGGTCTCGCCTGAAAGGCGCCCCAGCCCCGCCGCGTTGCGGATCGCCGGCTCGTAGACCTTCTCCCAGAAGCGCCGCGGCCACATGAACGTCTTGTAGTAGAAGCCGGCCGTGAGGAATGGCGCCAGCAGGTCGTTGACCGCCAGCAGATCCCGTTTCAGAGAACCGCGGTGGTTCTGGCTTCGGGCCTCCAGCCCCTCGAACAGCTCCGCGACCGTCGCCCTTGTATTGGGTTCACGCCGGGCGCCGGCGCGCACTTCCACCAGCGCGTTCGGCTCCTCCGATCCGGCGGCGAAGATGCCGCGCGGGCGGTGATACTTGAACGACCGGCCGACAAGCCGCACGCCATTGGCCAGCAGCGCCGAGGCTAGCGTGTCCCCCGGGTGTCCTTCGAACGCCCGGTCGTCGAAGGTGAAGGAGAGCGTCGCGCTGCGGTCGATCAACCCGTCATGCAGGCGGAAGGGCTGGTTCATACGCCCCGGCCTCTGGCGCGGGCGACGTCGCGGGCCAGCTCGACGCGTCTGATCTCGTGGGTCAGCGTGTCGCGCGTGACCACCAGCCATGATCGGTCGCCGTGCTCGTGATACCAGAGTTCCCGATGCTCGCCGGCGGGATTGTCGCGCAGGTGGAGCCAGTCGTGGAATCGGTCCATGGCGTCCCCGGCGGCCGGGTCCGGGCGCTCGATCAGTACAGCGTCGCCCAGGCAGATGAACTCGGCAATGTCGCGGGGACCGAGCAGCGGATGGTCGATGATCATCGCTCGGGCCTCAGTGCAGGTTGGGCTGCGGGCCAGCGCCGCGTTCGTCGATCGGCGCGCCCGTCCGGAAGCGGTCCAGGCGCATGGCGGCGGCGACGGGATGCGGATCGCCCGTCGCCATCAGATGCGCGAAGCACCAGCCGCTCGCCGGCGTCGCCTTGAAGCCGCCATAGCACCAGCCGCCGTTGAAGAAGAGCCCCTCCACCGGCGTGCGGTCGATGATGGGGGAGCCGTCCATGCTCATGTCCACCACGCCGCCCCACATGCGCAGCACGCGGGCGCGGCCGATCGACGGCATCATGGCCATGCCGCCCTCGCAGACGTCCTCCACGACCGGCAGGTTGCCGCGCTGGGCGTAGGTGTTGTAGCCGTCCAGGTCGCCGCCGAAGACCAGTCCGCCCTTGTCGGACTGGGAGACGTAGAAATGGCCCGCGCCGTACGTGACGACGCCGGGCAGGACGGGTTTCAGCCCCTCGGTGACGAACGCCTGCAGCACATGGCTCTCGATGGGCAGACGGAGCCCCGCCAGCGCCATGACCCGGGAGGACGAGCCGGCGACGGCCACGCCCACACGGCGCGCCCGGATCGGCCCCCGCGTGGTCTCGACGCCGCGGCAGACGCCGCCCTCGATCAGGAAGCCGGTGACCTCGCAGTTCTGCACGATGTCCACGCCGCGGCGGTCGGCGGCGCGGGCATAGCCCCAGGCCACGGCGTCATGGCGGGCGGTGCCGCCGCGCGGCTGCCAGAGCCCGCCGGTGATCGGAAAGCGCGCGTTGTCGAAGTCGAGGAAGGGGCACATGCGCCGGACGCCGTCCCGGTCCAGCAGTACGGCATCCGCGCCGGACATGATCATGGCGTTACCGCGGCGCGCATAGGCGTCGCGCTGGGCGTCGCTGTGGCAGAGGTTGAGCACCCCGCGCTGGGAAACCATCGCGTTGAAGTTGAGCGCCTGCTCCAGCCCCTCCCAGAGCTTCATTGACCATTCGTAGAAGGGCTGGTTGCCGGGAAGCAGGTAGTTGGAGCGGATGATCGTGGTGTTGCGGCCGATATTGCCGGAACCGAGCCAGCCCTTCTCCAGAACCGCGACGTTCGCCAGCCCATGTTCCCTGGCCAGGTAGAAGGCGGTGGCCAGCCCGTGCCCGCCGCCGCCGACCACCACAGCGTCATACTCCGCCTTCGGTTCGGGATCGCGCCAGGCCGGCTTCCAGCCCCGATGGCCGGTCAGCGCCTCCCTGACAATCCTGAACGCGGAATAGCCCATCCGCCGATCCCTCCATGCCCGCGCGGCATGATCGGCATCCTGAAGCGCCGGGCGCTGTCGGGAAAGAGACGAATTCGCGCCGGCGGACGACAGCCGCGGCCGGAAACCGGATCAGGACGAGGCGGCGCCCTCGCCCATCTGGGCCTGCAGATAGTTCTGCATGCCCACCTTCTCGATCAGGCCCAGCTGTGTCTCGAGGAAGTCGATGTGGTCTTCCTCGGACTCCATGATGTCGGCGAGGATCTCGCGGCTGACATAGTCCTGCGCGCCCTCACAGGCGGCGATCGCCGCCTTGAGATCGTCATGGCCGGACATCTCCAGCGCCAGATCGCCTTCGAGCACTTCCTTGACATTCTGACCGATGCGCAGCTTGCCGAGATCCTGCAGGTTCGGCAGGCCCTCCAGAAACAGGATCCGCTCGATCAGCCTGTCGGCGTGCTTCATCTCGTCGATCGATTCGTCGTACTCGACATCGCCGAGACGATGCATGCCCCAGTCCTTCAGCATTCGGCTGTGGAGGAAATACTGGTTGATGGCCGTCAGTTCGTTGAAAAGGATCTTGTTGAGGTGATCGATGATGTCGCGGTTGCCCTTCATGACCCGCCCTTCTTGTTTTCTGGTTCGGTCTCGGGCCGTGGCCTTGGCTGCGCACGGTCCGCCGCCTCGGCCTGCGCCTTCAGCGCCTGGCCCTGCGCGCGGATTTCCCGCGCCGCGGCAAACCAGTGAAACATCTGGCGGCTGGCGAACACAACGCTATTCCGCGGCCATCATTGCCGCATCGCCTGCGCCGTTGAGTTCCGCATCCATCATTTCCACGATTGTCGATACGCAACGGCCGCAGCGCACCTCGCAGCCCAGATGCGGGTGGAGATCCTCGGCGCAGTCCACACCCTGGCGGATGGCGCCGGTCACCTGATCATCGGAAAGGGCGTTGCAGATACACACATACATACTTCGTCGACTCCCCAACGGACCCGGGCATTTTCCTGCGATTGCGAATGACTGTCAATCGCGTACTCTCGGGCAAATATGATCGGAGTCGATAATTTTCAATATTGATAATCATTATTAATCATTGAGGCTCTCGGCAGCCGGCGTTCCCATCCGGCGCTTGCGGGAATCAGCGCCACGGTCCCAAATGGCCTCATGGAAGGGAACGAAACGAAACCATCGGTCAGTGCAGCGCTGGCCCGACGGGTGCTGCTGCAACGCCAGGGTCTCGCCGATGCGCCGGGACGGAAGATCTATGCGGGCGGCGTTCGGGAACTGATCGAGCGCATGGGCTTCGTCCAGGTCGACAGCATCAACACCGTCGAGCGCGCCCACCACATGATCCTGTTCGCGCGCAACCAGACCTACCGGCCGGACCTGTTGCAGCGCCTGCTGGAGCGCGAACGGGACCTGTTCGAGAACTGGACCCACGACGCCGCCGTCATCCCTACCCGCTTCTATCCCCTCTGGCGGCGCAAGTTCGCCCGCGACCGGGATCGTCTGGTCGAACGCTGGCGCACCTGGCGCCGCGAGGGCTTCGAGGAGCGGTTGGACGATGTACTGGCGCATGTCGAACGGAACGGCCCCGTCATGGCCCGCGACATGACGACGGAGAGGCGGCCCGGCGGCGCGTGGTGGGATTGGCATCCCTCCAAGACCGCGCTGGAATATCTCTGGCGCACCGGCGACCTGGCGATCTGTCACCGCCGCGGCTTCCAGAACGCCTACGACCTGAGCGAACGGGTCATCCCGGCCGAGCACCGGGCCGACGCGCCGGACCACGACACCTGGGTCGACTGGCTCTGCCGCGGCGCGCTGGAGCGGCTCGGCGTCGCAACGCCGGGGGAACTCGCCCAGTTCTGGGGGCTGGCTTCGGTCGAGGAGGCAAAGACGTGGGCCTCGGGCCCGGCGGGCCGCGGCTTCCCGCGCGTGTTGGTCGGCGCCGTCGACGGCAGCCGCCCCCGGGAGGCGCTGGCCGAGCCGGCGGTGCTGGACACGCACGCCGACGACATCGCCCTGCCGCCGCGCCTGCGCATGCTCAGCCCCTTCGATCCGGTGCTGCGCGACCGCAAGCGCGCGCTGCGGCTGTTCGGCTTCGACTACCGCATCGAGGTCTTCGTACCAGCTGCGAATCGCCGCTACGGCTACTACGTCTTTCCCATGCTGGAGGGGGACCGCCTGGTCGGCCGCATCGACATGAAGCGCGAGGACGGCGCGCTCGCCGTCCGCCGAATCTGGTGGGAGCCGGGTGTGCGGGTCTCGAGCGGCCGGCGGCAGCGGCTGGAGGCGGAACTGGATCGCGTCCGCCGCTTCATCGGCGCCGACCGTATTGTCTTCGCGCCCGGGAGCGGCGGCCCCGACTGAGTAGCTGCGTCAGGGCGGCCAATTGCGGCGGCCCCGCCCGCACATGACCCCGACTTCGCCTCAGTTCGGCACGGCTTCGCCCCATTGCCGTAGTGCCATGGTGCCCGCACGAGGACAAACGATGGAGGCGGGCCATGCGGATCGGGATTCGGGAATTGCTGCGGCAGGGGATGCGGGCGGCGCTGCTCGCGGTGGTTGCCGCACCGGCGCTGGCCCAGACGCCGGGCGGCGGGCTGGTCGCGCTGAACGATGTGGCCTCGGGCAGCCTGCTGCTCCGGACGGACGAGCCCGGCCGCTATGTCCGCGCGCCGCTGGTCGCATCCAGCTTCGACATCGACATCTCCGGTCCGGTCGTCCGGGCCACCGTCACCCAGCGGTTCCGGAACGTGTCGGACAAATGGGTGGACGGCCGCTACGCCTTCCCCCTGCCCGACGAATCCGCCGTCGACAGCCTGAAGATGCGGATCGGCGGCCGCTTCATCGAGGGCGTGGTCAAGGAGCGGGATCAGGCGCGCCGCGACTATGAGCAGGCCCGCACCGAAGGCCGCAAGGCCGCCCTGGTGGAGCAGCAGCGCCCGAACCTGTTCACCAACGACGTGGCCAATATCGGTCCCGGCGATGTTGTGGTGGTGGAAATCGCCTGGCTGCAGACCCTGGCGCCGGCCGACGGCGCGTTCGAACTGCGCCTGCCGCTGGTGGTCGCGCCGCGCTACAATCCCAAGCCGGTCGTCCATGCCGTCGATTTCGGTCCGGGCGGCTGGGCGATCCGCGATCGTGTGCCCGGTCGGGAGGCGATCGAATCGCCGCTCGCCGATCCGCGCGAACAGCCGGAAGGAACCATCTACAATCCCGTCATCATTTCGGTCGACCTGCAGGCCGGCTTCCCACTGGGCGCGGTCGAGAGCCGCCACCATGACGTGACGGTCGCCCGGGACGGCGACGAAGCCGCGACGGTCACCCTGGACGGCGCGGTGCCGGCGGACCGGGATTTCGTGCTGCGCTGGACGCCGGACGTCGGCGCGGCGCCCCACGCGGCCCTGTTCCGGGAAAGCGCCGGCGGCCGCGACTACTACCTCGCCCTGCTGACGCCGCCCGAACCCGAAGCGGTGACGGACGCGCCGGCGCGCGACGTGATCTTCGTGCAGGACGTCTCCGGCTCGATGGACGGCGAATCGATCCGCCAGGCCCGGGAAGGACTGGCGCAGGCGTTGCGCCGCCTGGAGGCCGAGGACCGCTTCAACATCGTCTTCTTCAACGACCGCATGTGGCGCTACGCGCCCGACATGGTGCCGGCGACGCCCGGCAATATCGCGAAGGCGCTCTCGGCGGTCGCAGCCATGCGCGCCGACCGCGGCACGGAGATGCTGCCGGCGCTGGAGGAGGCGCTGGCCGACGCGACGCCCGGCGAGACGGACCGGCTGCGCCAGGTGATCTTCCTGACCGACGGCGCGGTGGGCAACGAGGCGCAGATGCTGCAGGCCATCACCGCCGGCCTCGGGCGGTCCAGGCTGTTCACGGTCGGCATCGGTTCTGCGCCCAACAGCTATTTCATGACCCGGGCGGCGGAACTCGGCCGCGGCGCGGTGGTCTATGTCGACGATCCGACCGAGGTGGCCGGCCAGATGGCGGCGCTGTTCGCGAAAATCGAGAACCCTGTGCTGACCGATCTCCGGGCCGCCCTGCCCGACGGCGCGGGCGACCTCTCTCCCGACCCCCTGCCCGATCTCTACGCCGGCGACCCGGTCGTCTTCGCCTTCCACACGCCGGAAGGCGAAGCGGGCACGGTGTCGCTCACCGCCGGCCGCGGCGGCGACGCCTTCGAATGGCGGATCGATCTGGCCCAGGCCGCGCCCCGCGCCGGCATCGCGAAGCTGTGGGCGCGCAAGCACATCCGCAAACTGGAGGCTCTGGCGTCAAGCCAGGTGGGCTGGGAGATGGGCCGAGAGAAGCTGGACGCGACGATCCTGCAGGCGGCGCTGGACCATCGCCTGGTCAGCCGGCTGACCTCGCTGGTCGCCGTCGACGTCACCCCCAGCCGTCCCGACGGTGTGGAATCGACCGCCACCGAAGTACCGCTCAACCTGCCTGCCGGCTGGAACGCGGAGCGTTTCCTCGACGCCCCGGCCCCCGCCCCGCAACTTCGCAAGGCGGCCCTGCCGCAGGCGGAACTTGCCCGGCTCAGCACCGCCGCCGCGCCCCAGCCCTCCGGCGCGCCGGTTCCCCGCGGCTCGCTCGACTGGCGGGCGCGGGTGCTGGCCGGGCTTCTTCTTCTCCTGATGGCCATCGCCGGCTGGCGGCTGCACCGCCGCTGGCCAGCCGGCCGGACCACCTGATGACCGGGGACCGCATGAGCCGGCGGCGCTGGCTGACGCGGAGCGCGGTGCTGGCGTCCGCCATCGGCGGCCTCTGGCTCGCCGGCGAGGGCGCGTGGATGGCCGCCAAGGCGGAACTGGGACAGGTGCTGCTGCAGCGCGCCTGGGACGGGAACCGGGACGCGCCCTGGTCCGGCGCCGACATGAGTCCGCTGGCGCGCCTCACGGCGCCCGCGCTCGGCGTCGAGACGATCGTGCTCGACAGCGCCTCCGGCGAGGCCATGGCCTGGGGACCGGGTCATGTGCGCGGCACCGCGCTGCCGGGCGCGCCGGGGCTGGCCGCGATCGCCGGACACCGCGATTCCCATCTCGCCTTTCTCGGCGATCTCGGGCCGGGATCGGAGGTCGTCATCGAACGCGGCGGCGAGACCCACCGCTTCCGCGTCACCGGCGCCGAGGTCGTCGACAGCCGGACCTGGCGCTTCCCTGCGGAACGGGACGGTCGGCCGCGGCTGGCGCTGTCCACCTGCTGGCCGCTGGACGCTCAGACGCCGGGACCGCTGCGCCTGATCGTCCACGCCGAGGCAATCCGCGCCTGAGCTACCCCATCGCCAACCGGTTCGCCCTCCTCTAGTCTCCCCCGATCAACGCCAATCACCTGGGGAGGAACGACACATGGCGCTGGAACATCCGGTCATCCTGACGGGCTCGGCTTCTGGCATCGGCGACGCCACGGCCAAGCGGCTGCTGGACCGCGGCTGCAAGGTCATTTCCGTCGACATCAAGGAGCCGAAGCAGAAGGTCGCCGAGCATCATCACTGCGACATGGGCGACCCGGCGGCGATCGACGCGCTGGTGAAGAAGCTCGACGGCACCTATTCGTCGCTGCTGAACGTGGCGGGCGTGCCTGAATCCGTCGGCGGCGACACCTGCATGGCGATCAACTTCTTCGGCCTGCGCATGCTGACCGACGCGCTGTTCGACCGCATCGCCGACGGCGGCACCGTGGTCAGCGTCTCCTCCATCGCCGGCAACAACTGGCGCAAGCGCCGCGGTCCGCTGAGCGAGCTGCTGGCGACCGAGGGTTTCGAGACCGGCATGGACTGGTGGCGCAAGAACAAGGACGCGGTCGGCACCGACCCCTACACCTTCTCCAAGGAAGCGGTCGTGGTCTACACCATGGCGCTGGCCGGCCGCGGCCTGACCCGCGGCATCCGCGTCAACGACGTAGGCCCGGGCCCGGTGGACACGCCGCTGCTGCCCGCCTTCACCGAGTTCGCCGGCGCGGAGACGATGAAGACCATGATCGGGATGGCCGGCCGCGCCGCCCAGCCCGAAGACATCGCCGAAGCGCTGGTGGTCCTCGCCGAGGGCGAGATGGGCTGGGTCAACGGCCATCACCTGATCGTCGACGGCGGCATGTCGGCGGGCTTCTCGGCGGGCTGGCAGACCGCCGGCAAATGATGGGCGCCAAGGGCGCCGGCGCCACAGCCATCGCCAAGGCGAGCCGGACGAAGATCCGCATCCGCGGCCATGATCTCTGCGACGACCTGATCGGCAAGGTGGACTTCACCACCTTCTTTTTCCTGCATCTGACCGGGGAGATGCCGAACGAGAAGCAGGTCTTCTTCCTCAACGCCATGCTGGTGGCGCTGGCCGAGCACGGCCTGACGCCCAGCGCCCAGGCCGCGCGCATGACCCTGCAGGCCGGTCCCGACGCGATGCAGGGCGCGGTCGCCGCCGGCATCCTGGGCTGCGGCTCGGTGATCCTGGGCTCGGCGGAGAGCTGCGGGCGGTTCCTCTCGCAGGGCGTCGCCCGGGTCCGCGCCGGGGAGAGCAATGACGAGGTCGCCCGCGCGATGGTGCAGGGGCTGCGCGATCAGAAGAAGTTCCTGCCCGGCTTCGGCCACCCGCTGCACCGGCCGGTCGACCCGCGCGCTGTCAAGCTGCTGGCTCTGGCCGACGAGAAGGGCGCGTCGGGCGATCACGTCGCCTTCCTGAAGGCCGTGGCCGGCGTCGCCGACGGGATCTACGGCCGCGAGATGGTCATGAACGTCAACGGTCCCCTGCCGGCGATCCTGCTGGACCTCGACTTCCCCGAGGCGGCGCTGAAGGGCATTTCCATCCTCTGCCGCACGGCCGGACTGATCGGCCATTGCGTCGAGGAACTGGAGCGGCCCATCGGCTTCCGGCTGGCGCATCTGGGCGACGCCGGCACCGTCTATGACGGCCCCAACCCGCCCGAGGACCTGTAGGGACCGCGGCGATGGGCGGCAAGGTCCTCATCGCCGGAGCGAGCGGCATCGTCGGCGGCGCGGCGGTGCGCCATTTCTGTTCCCTGCCCGGATGGGAGGTGGTGGCGCTGTCGCGGCGCGCGCCGGATTACGAACATTCGGCCCGGCACCTCTCCCTCGACCTGATGGACGCGGAAGCCTGCGAGAAGGCGGCCGCGGAGCGCTTCGGCGACGTCACGCACCTGGTCTATGCGGCGCTCTACGAGAAGGAGGACGTGATCGCGGGCTGGCGCGACCCGGAGCAGATGGCGGTCAACGACCGGATGCTGCGCAATCTGCTCGGACCGCTGGAGCGCGAAGCGAAGGGCCTGCGGCACGTATCCCTGATGCAGGGGGCGAAGGCCTATGGCGTGCACGTCCACCATCTGGAAAGCCCGGCGAAGGAACGCTGGCCGCGCGACCCCCACGACAACTTCTACTGGCTGCAGGAAGACTACCTGAAGGAACGCCAGCAGGCGGGCCACGGCTGGACCTGGACGATCTGGCGGCCGCATCTGGTCACCGGCTTCTCGCCCGGCAGCCCGATCAACATGCTGTTCGCCATGGGCGCCTACGCCGCAATCTGCCGGGAGGAAGGCCGGCAGATGGAATTCTCCGGCGGGCCGCCCTTCATCCAGCAGATGTCGGATTCACGGCTGATCGCGCGCGGCTTCGAATGGGCCGCCGACAACCCGGCGGCGGCGAACCAGCACTTCAACATCGCCAACGGCGATATCGTCATCTGGCAGCATCTCTACCCGGCGATCGCGCGGCATTTCGGCGTCGATCTGGCCCCGCCGCGCCCCTTCCCGCTGGCCGCGACCATGCCGGCGAAGGAGGATGTCTGGCGGCGGATCGTGGAGAAGCACGGGCTGAAACCGCTCGGTCTCGCCGAGACCGTCGGCGCGTCGTGGCTGTTCGCGGACTTCGTGCTGGGCTTCGGCAAGAAGCCCTCGGCGACGGTGCTGTCTACCATCAAGCTGCAGCAGGCGGGCTTCCACGACTGCATGGACAGCGAGGACGCCATGATCGAGTGGTTCCGCGACCTGCAGGCACGGCGGATACTGCCGGTGTAGCGGCGGGGCAGAGAGGATGCGGCGTCCTGGGGCTTGACCCCAGGACCCAGTTTTTTGGTTCGCTGGGCCCTTGGATCAAGCCTGCCCCGGACACGATCCGGGGTCCAAGGGCGCCATGGTCGAACAGGAGGCAGCGATGAACGAGAACCGGCCGATGCGGGAGACGGACGCGGACAACCCCTTCGCGAAGGGCTGCGGCTTCCAGGACGGGGTCTACAAGCCGATCCACGAAGTCACGGTGAGTGTGCTCGACTGGGGCTTCAACAAATCCGACGTCACCTATGACGTGGTGCACGTGAAGGATGGCGCGTTCTTCCGCCTGGGCCATCATCTCGACCGTTTCCGGGCCTCGATGAAGGGGCTGCGCATGTCGATCCCCTACAGCCGGGAGGAAATCGCGGAGATCCTGACCGAGTGCGTCCGCAAGGCGGGGCTGCGCGACGCCTATGTCGCCATGGTCACCACCCGCGGCGTGCCGGCGCCGGGGACGCCGCGCAAGCCGAGTCTGATCGAGAACCGCTTCATCGCCTACGCCGTTCCATGGGTCGACGTGATCTCACCGGAGATCCAGGAGCGTGGCGCGCACCTGATCATCGCCCGGACGCCGCGCATCCCGTCGGCCTCGGTCGATCCGACGATCAAGAACTACCACTGGGGCGACATGATCCGGGCGCTGTTCGAGGCCGAGGACGCCGGCGCCGACACCGCCGTGCTGCTGGACGCGGAAGGCCACGTCACCGAGGGGCCGGGCTTCAACGTCTTCGCCGTGATCGATGGCGTGGTGGTCAGCCCCGACCGCGGCGCGCTGGAAGGGATCACGCGGCGCTCGGTGCTCGATCTCTGCGCCGAGCTCGGCATCCCTGCCGAGATCCGGGCGCTGACGGCGGACGAGCTGCGCGAGGCCGACGAGGTCTTCACCTCGACCACCGCCGGCGGGGTGATGCCCTGCAGCCGCGTCGACGGCCGCATCATGGGCAACGACCGGCCGGGCCCGATCTCGCTGAAGCTGAAGGAAGAATACTGGCGCCGCCACGGCGAGGGCTGGGACACGACGCCGGTGGCGTACTGAGAGACCGCCAGGGCCGGCGCCAACAAACACCTTGGCGTCCTGGGGCTTGACCCCAGGACCCAGTTTCGCTGCCCGCTGGGCCCTTGGATCAAGTCCAAGGGCGCCAGTCCATCTTCACTTCCCTCACCCCACCCATTTCTTCAGCCGCTCGGCCGCTTCCTCCATCTCCTCCGTCGAGCCGGCGAAGGAGAAGCGGACATAGCGGTGGCCGCGCGGCGGGTCGAAGTCGATGCCCGGCGTCGCAGCGACCCCCGTCTCGGCCAGCATGCGCTTGCAGAACTCCGCCGAGTCGTTGGTAAGCCCCGCCACGTCGGCGTAGATGTAGAAGGCCCCGTCTGCCGGCGCGAGCCGGTCGAAGCCGGCCTTCGGCAGTTCCCGCAGCAGCACCTCGCGGTTGGCGCGGTAACGCGCGACGTTCGCCTCCAGTTCTTCGGCGCAATCGAAGGCGGCGATCGCGGCCCTCTGGGAGTGCGCCGGCGGCGAGATGAAATGGTTCTGCGCCAGGCACTCGACGGAGCGGTGCAGGTCCTGCGGCACCACCATCCAGCCCAGCCGCCAGCCGGTCATGGAGAAGTATTTCGAGAACGAGTTGATGACGATGACCCGATCGGACAGCGCCGCCGCGGTCACGGCCCGGCCGTGATAGGTGATGCCGTGATAGATCTCGTCGACGATCAGCCGCGTCTCCCGCCCGTCGCACCAGGCGATCAGGGCGCGCAGATCGTCGGCGCCCAGCATCGTGCCGGTCGGGTTGGCCGGCGTCGCCACCAGCAGCGCGTCGAGCCGGCCCGGCACCCCATCCAGTATCTCCGGCGTCGGCTGAAAGCGCGTCTCCGGCCCCACGGGCACGCCGACGGCCTCGACGTCCAGCGAGGTCAGGATGTTGCGGTAGGCGGGATAGCCGGGTTCGGCCAGCGCCAGCCGGTCGCCGGCGTCCATGCAGGCAAGGAAGGAGAGCAGGAAGGCGCCCGACGAGCCGGTGGTCACCGCGATCCGCTCCGCCGGCACCCGGACGCCGTAATAGTCGCGGTAGTGGCGCGCGATCCGGGTGCGCAGCTCCGGCATGCCGAGCGCATCCGTGTAGCCCAGACGCTCCTCCCGGAGCGCGGTCGTCGCCGCCTCGATCACGCCCTTCGGCGCCTGGGTGGAGGGCTGCCCCACCTCCAGGTGCAGCACGTCCTTGCCCTCGGCCTCCCGCCGGGCGGCGGCCTTCATGACCTCCATCACGTAGAAGGGCGGCACCGCGCCGCGCTTTGACACTTTCATGCCCAATTCCACTTACATAAGGTGAACGAGACGCTGCCGTCCCGCCCCGCGGGCGGCGCGCCGGCCAATTCGTGGGAGCAAAAAGGCGTGCGATATTCACGCCGCATCATCGCGGCCGCCCTGATCTGCATGGTCACCCTCATTTCCGGTCCCGCCGCCGCGCAGGACCGCGGCCTCGCCCTCGTGCGCGACGCGGAAATAGAGCATATCCTCTCGATCTACGCCAAGCCGCTGTTCCAGGCCGCGAATCTGCAGGCCGGGGCGGTCAAGGTCTATCTGGTGCACGACGACACCATCAACGCCTTCGTCGCCGGAGGGCAGCGCATCTTCGTCTTCACCGGTCTGATCCTGCGCACGCGCAGTCCCGGCGAGTTGATCGGCGTGATGGCGCACGAGACCGGCCACATCCGCGGCGGACACCTGTCGCGCACCCGCGACGCCATCGCCAATTCGCAGACCATCGCCATCCTGGCGACCCTGCTGGGCGGCATCGCGGCCGCAGCCTCCGGCGAAGGCAACGCCGCCGGGGCCGGCATACTGGGCGGCCAGGGCGCGGGCCAGCAGATGTTCCTCAGCTATTCGCGCACCCAGGAGTCCGCGGCCGACCAGGCCGCGATCGACCTGATGGAGCGGGCCGGCTGGTCGCCGCGCGGGCTGATGACCTTCATGGAAGTCCTCGACCAGGAGGAGCTGATGAT
Organism: Minwuia thermotolerans; assembly: GCF_002924445.1. NCBI lineage: Bacteria > Pseudomonadati > Pseudomonadota > Alphaproteobacteria > Minwuiales > Minwuiaceae > Minwuia > Minwuia thermotolerans. Next base: position 169,555 of record NZ_PIGG01000064.1, on the reverse strand, counting down.
GGGTCTGCGGGGCAACCCCTACATGCGCAGCCACCCGCTGGGCTACGAGCGCATCCAGGCCGTCGAGCACATGGTCCGGAACTCCCCGATCGTCGACAAACCCTATCCGCCGGAACTGGTCCACGCCCACGAGATGATCAAGGCGAAGCTGTTCGGCTTCACCAAGCCGCCGGCCGAGACCTTCCGGGAGTTCCCGGTTTCCGACAATTCAGACCCGGCGCACTACGCCCGGACTGTGGCGCTGATGCGCCAGGCGCGCACCGCCGAGGCGCTGGCGGAACTGCAGCCTCTGCTGGAGGCGGAGCCGGACAATCCCTATTTCCACGAGCTGCGCGGGCAGATCCTGCTGGAAGGCGGTCGCGTGGAGGAGAGCCTGCCGCCGCTGCGCCGCGCCGCCGAGGCGACCGGTCACGGCGCGATCAAGGTCATGCTGGGACAGGCCCTGCTTGCCCGCAAGCTCGAGACGACCGATGCGGAAGCGGTAGAGATGCTGGAGGGGCTGGTGCGCGAGGACCCGGAGTTTCCCGGCGCCTGGCAGCAGCTCGCCGTCGCCTATGGCCGCCAGGGCGAAATCGGCAAGTCGATGCTCGCCAGCGCCGAGCAATATTATCACTCCGGTCAGCCGAAATACGCGCGCGAGCAGATCGACCGGGCGCTCAGGACCCTGAAACCCGGCACGCCCGAGCATTTCCGCGCCCAGGACCTCGACAACGCGATCCGGGCGCTCAACGGGTAGCGCGCGGGTCCCCGACAACCGGTTTCACGCCCATGTGCCTTGTCCGGGCCCCGGCGCTCGGGCATTGAGGGTGCTGCATTCAAGGAGCCTTACATGTTGCGATCCCTCTGCGCGGCGCTCGCGCTGTGCCTCGTCCTGCCCTTCACGTCAGAGGCGGAGGATTCCGATCCTGCCGCCGGCCTGAGCCGGGCCGAGATCGAAACCATCGTCCGCGAATACCTGATCGAACATCCGCAGGTGATCGTGGAAGCCCTGCAGAAGATGCAGGAGCGCGAGGAGATGGCGCAGGCCGAACGGACGCGCCGCATGATCATCGCCCACGCCGACCGGCTGGACGATCCGACGGGGCGCTTCGTCGCCGGCAATCCGGAGGGCGACGTCACCATCGTGGAGTTCTTCGACTACCGCTGCGGCTACTGCAAGCGGGTGATGCCGACGCTGTTCGACGAGGTCGAGCGCGACGGCAATGTCCGCCTGGTGTTCAAAGAGTTCCCGGTGCTGGGTGACGATTCGGTACTGGCGGCCCGTGCCGGCATCGCCGCGGCGGCCCAGGGCCGCTACCGCGACATGCACCTGGCCCTGATGCAGACCCGCGGCGGGCTGACCGAAGCGAAGATCATGTCGATCGCCGGCGATCTGGGCCTCGATACAGCAGAGCTCAAGCGGCAGATGTTCAGTTCCACGACCGAGGCCGAGATTTCCGCCAACTACGAACTGGCGCAGTTGCTGGGCATCCGCGGCACGCCCGGATTCGTCATCGGCACGGAGGTGGTGCCCGGGGCCATCAGCCCCGAGCAGTTCCGTCAGTTCATCGACGCGGCGCGGAAATCGAGCGGCTGACGATCTCGACCCGGCGAGCGCCGGCGCTTTCCAGGATTTCGCGGCGGCGGTCATCGTCGACCTTGCGCCATTCGGCGATCTCTGCACGGCTGCGGTAGCAGCCGAGGCAGTAGTCGCGCCCGGGGTTCAGCTTGCAGACCGAGATGCAGGGCGAAGGGATGGCTGGCGTGTCGTCGCTCATGTCCGACCGTTGACCACGGTCCGGCGGCGACTTCAAGTCAATTTGACGTCCAGTCGCCAATGCGGGCACCCTTGGCGTAACGGACCTCCAGATCCTCCAGCATGGCGAACTGGTCGTGATGATCGACCGAGGTGGCGATGATCTCCGTGCCCTGATCGCGCCAGGTCTTCAGCAGGGTACGCACCAGGAAGCGTCCGTCCTTCTGTCCGATCAATCCCTTCAGCCGGTCGGCGGCGACCTCGATATAGGCCGAGGGCTCCGAAGGCGCGAGTCCGGCGCTGTCGAGAGCGACCTCGCCCTTCAGGAAGGCGTAGAAATCGGGTACCGAGATCCGCCATGCGTGGGCCGAAGGACTGTCCAGGAAGACATCGCCCTTGCCGGCAAGCGTGCCGCCGAGCGGCGCCTCGGGACGCAGGATCAGCCGTCCCGGCGAGACCTCGGCGCGGCCGATCAGCCTGCCGATCGCCATCTGCATGTCCGGCTCGCGCAGCGTTTCGGCGCGAACCGACGCCATTACTCTCAATGAAACGCCGCGCCACAGCTTCCAGTCGCGATGCTGCGCCAGCGCCTGTCCGATCACGGCCAGTTCCAGCTCCCTTGCGAGGGCATTGTCACCGCCGAGCGTGAGCAGAACGTCGCTGTCGACCGGACGGCCATCGACCAGCGGATGCGCCCGCACCTGACGGATCGCCACCGCCTGCCTTTTGAGACTGAGAATCGGCCGGGTCTCGACCGCCATCGTCCCGGCCTTGATCGCCTGGCGCACGGCATTCGCCAGCGCCGCCGTCTCCGAGCGGGCCTCGTCGTACCGGCGGCCGAGCCCGAAGCGCCGGAAGCCTGAGGCAATGCGGCCGCGAAGGCCGCGCGCGCCATGGCTGAGGGTCGCACGCACGGCGTCGGCGGCGAGATCGGCGCCATCCGCCTCGATCTGTTCGGCGGAGAAGACGTCCCGATCCTTCACCAGGCCGGCGTCCAGCGCCGCACCCGAAATCTCGTGAAGCATCTTCTCGGCGTCGGCGTCGCGGCCGTGGAGGATGCCGTAGAGGGCGTTGTCGAGGCGCGCGGTGCGCCGCGCGCCGCTGCGCCGGGCGTGATCCTCCACGACGCGGCTCATGCGCCCGTCGGCTTCCGCGTCCAGCCCGCCGTGGACCGAGAACATGGTGACGGACCCGTCGCCGTCCTTCAGCGTCAGCGCCGCTTCGTCAAGGAAGCCGTCGCGGTCGGCCTGCCCGTCCGGACGCGCCGCCGCCGCATCGTGTTCCCACCACTCGGCATCGCCCGAAAGACGGTAGACGAAAAGCACCACACCGCCCGGCTCCTCGCGGCCCGCGGGCCGGCCGACCAGCATGTACTCGCCGCCATGGCCGTCGCCACAGACCTGCGGCTCGTCGCCGCCCTGGCGGATGCCCAGCGCCACCCGCGCCATGGCTTCGGCGACCGGGGCCTGAAAGGCTCGGCGGAGTGGCTTGCGCCAGAGTTCCACTGCCGACGCGCCGAACAGCGCCTCCACCTCGCCCGAGAGCTCGCGGATATGGTCCTCGGCGGAGAGCTTCAACGTGACCGAGGGTTTGCCCAGCCGAACATGGGGGTTTGCATTCATCCTGCCGACCTGTACCGGTATTGCGTCCGCCACGATACTGGGGCGGTAACATTGTACGATCCGTTAACCGGAGGGGAGGCCGGAACGACATGTCAGAGATCCGTATCGTCACCGAGGGACTGCGGTTCCCCGAAGGCCCCATCGCCCTGCCCGACGGCGACGTGCTGGTCGTGGAGATCGCCGCCGGCCGGCTGACCCGCTGCCACCCGGACGGTTCGACGACCGTCGTCGCGGAACCGGGCGGCGGCCCCAACGGCGCCGCGATGGGCCCCGACGGCAAGTGCTATGTCTGCAACAATGGCGGCTTCCGCATCTTCGAACGCGACGGCCGCATCATTCCCCTGGATCAGCCGGACGACTATTCCGGCGGCCGGATCGAGCGCATCGACATCGAGACCGGCGAAGTCGAGGTGCTCTACACCCATTGCGGCGGCGTGGCGCTGAAGGGACCGAACGACATCGTCTTCGACAAGGCCGGCGGCTTCTGGTTCACCGATCACGGCAAGATGCGCAAGCGCGAACGGGACACCACGGGGGTCTACTACGCCCTGCCCGACGGATCGAAGATCGTGGAGGCGATCTTTCCCTCCGACGGACCGAACGGGGTCGGGCTGTCGCCCAACGAGGACGAACTCTATGTGGCGGAGACCCACACCGGCCGCGTCTGGGCCTACACGCTGAGCGGTCCCGGGGAGATCGCCGGCGGCCGACGTCCCGTGCGCGGGGCCCAGGGCCGGCTGCTGGTCGGGCTGCCCGGCCACCAGCTCCTCGACTCGCTCGCCGTCGACAGCGCCGGCAATGTCTGCGTGGCGACCATCCACAATGGCGGCATCACGGTCGTGCCGCCCGACGGCAGCCATGTCAGCCACGTGCCCATGCCCGACGAGATCACGACCAACATCTGTTTCGGCGGCGCGGACCTGAAGACGGCCTTCATCACGCTGAGCTCGACCGGCCGGCTGGCCGCGGTGGAATGGGCCCGGCCGGGACTGGCGCTGAACTTCCTGAACAAATAGCTGGCCGGGCCGTCAGCGCGGCCGGGCGCGGCCCTCGCCGTAGGCGGTGACGCCGTCGGCCACGTCGCCGATGACCGCGGCGCCCGCGCCGACGGTCGCCCAGTCGCCGATCCGCGCGCCGGGCCGGGCGGCGACGCCGGCGCCCACAAGTGCGCCCTGCCCCACCGTGACAATACCGGCGAGGCGCGCGCCGACGGCGATGTGGGCGAAGTCGCCGATGACGACGCCATGACTGGCGCTCGCGGACGTATTGAGGATCGCGTGGCGGCCGATGCGCGCCTCCGCCTGCACCACCGCGCCGGGATGAACGACGGCGCCCTCGGCCAGTTCGGCGCTGGGCGAAACCCAGGCGAAGGGATGAACCAGCGTGGCGAAGGAGCGGCCTTCGAAGCGGCCGGCGATGTCACGGCGACGGGCGTTGTCGCCCACGCCGATGACCAGCGCCGTGTTGCGGTCCAGGTCCGACACGGCATCGAGACCACCGGTGCGGACCGGCGCGCCCAGCACTTCGGTGTCCCACAGCATGCGGTCGTCGTCGAACAGGCAGACGACCTCCAGGCCCATGGCGCGCGCCGTCTCCAGGCATTCCCGGGCGTGTCCGCCGGCGCCGATGATCGCGATCTGATGCATGGCCCGCCCTCTCCGCCGTTCAGCGCCTCATGATACCGGCAAGGCCGCGAGTCGGAAGCGTGGAGTCAGAACAGCCGCTCAAGCGCGGGACGCAGGTCGCCATAGGTGACGTGGGTCTGGGACGGGCCGTCCTCGGCGACGAACAGGTAAGTAACCTCGCCATTGCGGTCGAAGAGGAAGACCGCCGGAACGCCGCGGACGTCGCCGAAGGTGGAGAGCGTCTCCCCGTCGCCCTCGACCAGCCGGAAGCGCGGCGCGGTCTGTTCGATGAAGCGCGCGCGCTGCTCCGGGCTGGACCGGCCGCCGAAGTCTTCATGCACGTTCACGCCGACGACCAGCAGCCCCTTGCCGGCATAGAGATCGTGGATGCGGTTGAAATGAGCGAATTCGTTGCGGCAGGGCGGACACCAGCTCGCCCAGAACGTCACCAGCACCGGACGGTCCTCGATATCAGCCTCCGCCAGGGCGGGACCGTCAATACCGGGGAGGCCGGCCAGGGCGCGCACGGCGTTGCGCGCCGGCAGACGCACTTCGGCGTGAACCGCCGTCGGCATCGCCAGCATCGCCGTGGATGCGACAAGGAATCGACGTCGGCTCAGCATGTAATCCCGCTACCACGGGGGGTCACAAAAAAGCAATAGCGCCGCGCACGGCTCAGCGCGCCACGACCTCGGGATTGTGAATGACGTCGAAATTGACGGAATTGGCGATGAAACACACGCGGTGGGCCGTGCCGTGCAGGCGCCTGGCGTGGTCCAGCCTGACCGCGTCGGCGATGACCACCCGCGGCTCGAGCACCACTTCGGTAAAGCGGCCGCCGCCCTTGCCGTCCTCGACCATCGTGCCGCGCGCTTCGTCGCTGTAGTCCAGAACTTCGATGCGGGCGCGGGCGCAGCAGGCGAGATAGCTCAGCATGTGACAGCTCGACAGGGCGGCGACGAGCATGTCCTCGGGGTTCCAGAGCTCGGGAACGCCCAGAAAGGCCGGATCGGACGACGTCGTCAGCGACGGCTTTCCGGGCGCGGCGATACGGTGAGTCCGATCAAAATCCTCGTAGGACCGGAAGCCGCCTGCCGCGCCCGTCCAGCGCAGTTCGATGCGATAGTCGTGCCGTCCGTTCGCACTCAACGGATCAACGCCTCCAGAAGGGCTTGCGGCTTTCGCGCCAGGCCGCCTCGCGGTCGATGCCGACATCCGCCAGCAGACGGTCGTCCAGCTTGGCGAGCTGCGAGCGCTCGGACTGGCGCTGATGCCAGAGCGAGAGAGTGTTGCCACGCCGCAGCACGCCGTCAACCAGCGAGCTCAGGGGGTTGTGGTGGACGGCGGGTCCAGCGGTTTCAATGATCTTCGCCATCTTAACTACTCCAGTCAGGTCGCGCCGACGTCTTCGGCGCAGGGGCTCATCTAGGGGCGTCAAGGGGTACTGACAAACGACAGTTTCTCAGGGTATGTATGAGAAAATCTATTACGGAAGAATCGCCATGGCCCGCCGTTTACCGCCGCTTAACGCAATTCGCGCCTTCGAGGCCGCGGCCCGTCATTTAAGTTTCACGAGGGCATCCGAAGAGCTGAACGTGACCCCCGCGGCGATCAGCCATCAGGTCAAGGGACTGGAGGACTGGTTCGGGCTGAAACTGTTCAAGCGCCGCAACCGCGAGATTCTGATGACGGAGGCCGGGCAGATGCTGCTGCCGGGCGTGCGGGACGCGCTCGACCTGCTGGAATCGACGACCCAGCGCCTGTCGGCCAGCGACGGCGGCTCGGAGCTGCGCATCACCTGCATGCCCTCCTTCGCCTCCAAATGGCTGGTGCCCCGCCTGTCGCACTTCCGGACCCTTTACCCCGACATCGACGTACTGCTGTCGACCGAAGAGCGGATGGTCGACCTGGATGTCGAACCCTTCGACATCGGCATCCGTTCGGGCTGGGGCCAGTATCCCGGCTTGACGGTCTACCGGCTGTTCGACGACGCGGTCTTTCCGGTCTGCAGTCCCGGCCTGCTCAACGGCGACAAGCCCCTGCGCCGTCCCCAGGACCTGGCGGGACACGTGCTGCTGCACGACGACTACCCCGTGGGCTGGACGGAATGGCTGGCGGCGGCCGGAGTCAGCGGTGTCGACCCGAAGCGCGGTCCCACCTTCGACAACTCGGCCATGCTGCTGCAGGCCGCCGCCGAGGGCCTGGGCGTTGCGATGGCGCGCCACGCACTGGCCTATGCCGACCTGCTGGCGGGCCGTCTCGTCCGGCCGTTTTCGATCACCCTGGCGTCCGACTTCGCCTATTACCTGGTGCATGTCCCGCGGGTGGCCGAACAGCCCAAGGTGGCGGCGTTCCGGGACTGGCTGATCGCCGAGGCCGACGCCTACCGCGCCGAGCAGGACGCCGGGTGAACCCGGCTCTCAGTCCCGCAACAGCAGATCGGGGACGGGCGGGTCGAAGCCGGCGTTGACCGTCATCCTGTCCAGCGGCCGGACCGTCGCATAGGGCAGATAGCCGGCGGCCCGGCCCTTTTCGTAGACCCGTGCGATATTGGCGGCGGTTTCGGGATATTCGACCAGCAGGACCGGCTTGCCGGCGGCGCGCGCCATGTCCAGGTGCTTCTTCGCCCAGTCGAAGGATTCCCGGGCGTTTGGCGTGTCGGGACCGTCCAGACCGAAGAACAGATCCTCCTTGGCCTGGGCATCAATGGTCCGGCGATAGGCCTCGTTGGCCAGCAGATCCTCGGCGTTCTGGGGCACGATCAGAAAGCCGGGCTCGCGGCTGCGGGCATGCCGGGCCAGAGCGCGGACAAAGGCGACCATTTCCGCTTCGGCGTTCTTCCGGCCCTTTTCCTGGAAGTACCAGTAGGCGTCGACAATATCGAGGTAGACCCCGTCGAAGCCGGCGTCGATGATCCGGTCGAGATAGGCCTCGGGTCCGCCGAAGATGAGGCGCTGCCAGTCCTCATCCCAGAACCGGACCTTGTAGTTGCCGGCCCAGTCGGGGTTCTCCGCCTCCAGCCAGAGCGGCGGATTCCGCGACCATGCCCGCTTCCAGTAGTAGCGGTAGTCCTCGGCCTCCCCGATCGAAAGATAGGCGAGCACGATGCGCCGGCCGCCATCGGGCTTGCGCTTCATCAGGGCCACGTCCTCGGGCGCCAGCGCCCGGGCGCCGCTGCCGTCGCGGGAATAGTCGACGATCGCCAGGTCGAACCCGCTGGCCGCGACCAGTGCCGGGTCCGGCCCCGACAACCAGTAGGTCAGGGACCGCGCATCGGCGATGTCAGCGGCCCGCGCCATGCCCGGCCCCATAGCTGCAACTGCCACTATCAACAGCAGCCGGTACAATACTACCAATGTTGTCATCCGCCGGCTCCGTTATCGTTCTGTTTACTGCCATGACGCTATAGATCGGCATGACAAATCGCCTCGCAAAGGTTTCGGAGGCAAGGAGTACGCCATGAGTGAGCCTGCGACCAAGGTCGACGAGAAAAAGCCGAAGGATCATCAGATCATTCACGTGCCGAACACTTTGCGCGCCAAGGTCGGTTCGGGCAGCGGCGTCGACCCGGAGCTGATCAGGAAGGCCCAGGACGCCATCGACGAGATGGCGGAGGAGTTCCGCGTCTGGGCCGAGAAGGACATCATGAAGGTCCAGGAGATGGTGGCGGACACGCCGAACCAGACCGGCGATCTCGACAAGCACTATGACCGCATCTTCGGCGTCGTCCATGACCTGAAGGGTCAGGGCGGCACCTTCGGCTATACCCTGCTGACCAGCGTCGGCGACAATCTCTGCCACTTCATCGACAATCTCTCCGCTCCGTCCGTGGATGACCTCACGGTGATCGCGCCGCATGTCGAGGCGCTGAGGGCGATCCTGAAGCACGACGTACGCGGCAGCGACGACCCCATCGGCGTGGAAATCGTCGACAGCCTGCACAAGCTGACCCAGCGCCGCCGCTGACGGCCGCGCCAGCGGCGCCGGCAGCGCCGTTTCGCCACGTCCGCGTGGCCTGTGTCACATTGCCGTTCGACGTCAATCCGTTATTGTGATTTCCACAACCAGCGCGCTTGTTCGCGCGCGGGAAGCGGAACGCCGGCTGCGGCCCGCCGCGGCGCAAGGCCAACACGACGCCGAGAAGGAACGGTATCATGGACTACGGCCAGATCTTCTCCGATGCCGTGCGGCAGCTCCATGACGAGCGTCGCTACAGGATCTTCACCGAGCTGGAGCGTCACCTGGGCGAATTTCCCCGGGCGACCAACCACTCCCGCGACGGTCGGCCCGGCGTCACCGTCTGGTGCTCGAACGACTATCTGTGCATGGGCCAGCACCCGAAGGTGGTGGAGGCCATGAAGGCGGCGGTCGACCGCATGGGCGCGGGCGCCGGCGGCACCCGCAACATCTCCGGCACGCATCACGCCATCGTCGAGCTCGAGAAGGAGCTGGCCGACCTTCACGGCAAGGAACGGGCGCTGGTGCTGACGTCGGGCTTCGTCGCCAATGAGGCGGCGATCTCGACAATCGCGCGCTTCCTGCCCGGCTGTGTGATCTACTCCGACGAGCTCAACCACGCCTCCATGATCGCCGGCATCCGCCATTCCGGGGCGGAGAAGAAGATCTTCCGCCACAACGACATCGATCATCTCCGCGAGCTGCTGCAGGAAACCGATCCGGCGCGGCCGAAGCTGATCATCTTCGAAAGCGTCTACTCGATGGACGGCGACATCGCGCCGCTGGCGAAGTTCTGCGACCTGGCCGACGAGTTCGGCGCCATGACCTATCTGGACGAGGTCCATGCCGTGGGCATGTACGGTCCGCACGGCGCCGGCGTCGCCGAGCGCGACGGCGTGATGGACCGAATCGACATCATCCAGGGCACGCTGGCCAAGGCCTTCGGGGTCATCGGCGGCTATATCGCCGCCTCGGCCGATCTGGTGGATACCGTGCGCTCCTACGCGCCCGGCTTCATCTTCACCACCGCCCTGCCGCCGGGAATCGCGGCGGCGGCGACGGCCAGCATCCGCCATCTCCGCACCAGCGACGCGGAGCGCGAGAAGCAGCAGGAACGGGCGGCGACGCTGAAGGCGCGGCTGGCCGCGGCGGGACTGCCGGTGATGCCCTCGGTGACGCACATCGTGCCGGTGCTGGTCGGCGAACCGGCGCTGTGCAAACAGGCCACCGACATGCTGCTGGACGACTACGGCATCTACATCCAGCCCATCAATTTCCCGACGGTCCCGAGGGGCACGGAGCGGCTGCGGATCACGCCGGGACCCGGCCATGACGACGCCATGATGGATCAGCTGGTCGATGCGCTGCTGATGGTGTGGGAGCGCCTCGGCCTGCAGCTTCAGCCCAAGGCCGACGCGGCGGAGTAAGCGTCTCAGGCGGCGCCGACGTCGAAGCTCGGCCCGCCGAAACCCGCCTCCACGGGAATGTCGATCATGCGCCGATCGCCGCGGCGGTAGACGTGCGGCGTGACCACCACCGGCGGGTTGCGCCGGGCGTGCTCCAGTGCGTCGGCCACACTCTCCGTCCGTGCCAGCCGGACCAGATTGAGCCGCGTGGCGAACACCATCGTGACCTGTCCGGCTTCGGCCTGGCGGATGGCCTCCCCGGGCCGGACCCAGACGCTGTCGACAGCCTCGGTGCCGTCATGGCTGGCCAGGGCCGACTGGGCCTCCGGCATTTCCGCGATGAAGAACGGCGTGTCGAAGCGTTTCGGCAGTACCGGCGGGGTGATCCAGTGGGCGAACGGCACCAGACTCTGCAACGGAAAGCGCAGATCCTCGCGCTCGGCCATCTCCCCCATGGTGACGCGATTGGCTTCCAGGTCCGCCGCATAGCGGTCCTTCAGCTGTCCGCTCCGCGCGGCGCCAAGGGCGCTGCCATCGGCCTCGAGCGCCAGCAGCACGCCGATCTCCTCGAAGGCTTCACGGATCGCAGCCACGCGGAAGCCGAGGGCGATGTCGTCCAGCGGATCGGCGTCCAGCGCGCGGGACCGGACCCGCACATCGGAATCCTCGGGATCGACCTTGCCGCCGGGGAAGACCATCGCGCCCGAGGCGAAGTCGATCTCGTGATGGCGGCGGACCATGAAGACCTCCAGCCCCTCCACCCCGTCGCGGATCAGCAGGAGGCTGCTCGCAGGCCTTGGCTTCACATGGTCGAACTTGCCGCTCAGATCGGGACCGGACATCCACACTCCCCCGTTTCATGTCAGGTGCGAGGAGGCTATCGCATATCCGCCGCGCCGGGTGAAACGCTGTTTCGGCGCGGGGCCCATGACGGCCCGGCGATCCGGCATGCGACGTGCTATGTAGGGGTCGGCGGCGGCGAAATCGTGACCGGGGAACGGGAATTGTCTCATCTTGTGATATCCGCCTACCGCGCCGGCATGTTTAGACTGTATCGGGCGTCATCGCGGGTCCGGCGGCAGCCGGGCCCATCGTCGCAGAAGCAGGAGGACATCCCTCGTGAAACGGTTCCTGATCATCGTCGCGGCCATTCTGGTCATTCTTGTCGCCGCCGTGGTCGCGCTGCCATTCGTCGTGCCCAAGAGCGCCATGGTCGATTTCGTGGTCGCCAAGATGGAGGAGGCGACGGGCCGGAAGGTCACCGTGGGCGGCGAACCCGAGTTCTCGGTCTTTCCGGACGTCACCCTGTCGATCAATCAGGTCTCGCTTTCCAATTTCGAAGGCGGCTCGACCGAGAACATGGCCGAGATCCGCTCTGCCGATATCAAGGTCGACCTGATGGCGGCGCTCTCCGGCGAAGTGGTCGTCCGCCGCTTCGTGCTCGTGGAGCCGGTGATCGTTATCGAGAAGAACGCGGAGGGCCGCTTCAACTTCGACTTCGGGGGCGCCACGGCCGCCGCCGGCGACGGTGAGAAGCTGGAGCGCAGCGGCGAATCGGGCGGCGGCGACCTGGTGCTCTCGCTGGACGATTTCCGGATGGAAAATGCGACAGTGGTCTACATCGACGCCCAGACCGGCGAGCGCCACGACATCAGCGGTCTGAACACGACGATGTCCCTGCCCTCCATGTCCGGTCCCTTCGACATGACCGCCGATGCCGAATGGCGCGGGCGAAGAGTCAACATCGTGGCCCATGTCGACGACCCGTCGGCAATCACGGCGGGCCGTCAGACAGCGATCAACACCGAGGTTTCCAGCGACGACCTGTTCTCCATCGCCTTCAACGGCGCCGCCACGGCCGGCGCCGCGCCGGAGGCCGCCGGCCGCGGCGCGGTTTCCGTCGCCAATGTGGCGGAACTGCTCGCCTGGGCGGACATCGCGCTGGGTCCCGACGTCAGGCTGCCCGGCACCCTGTCCCTGGAAGGCGACATGACGGCGTCGCCGACGCGCCTGGCCATCGCCGAGGCCGCCATTCTCTTCGACAAGAACCGCATCGAGGGCTCGATCGCCGCCGAACTCTCGGGCCAGCGCCCGGCGGTCACCGCCGAGCTCACGGCCGGCGACCTGGACTTCCGCGCCTACCTGCCCGAGGGCGGCGGCGCGACGGCGCCGGGAGGCGACGGCGCGGCCCCGGCGGGAAGCGCCGACTGGTCCGACGACCCCATCGATCTGAGCGCGCTCGGCGCAGCGGACGTGGACCTGTCGCTCAAGGCCAGTTCGATCACGACGGGCATGCTGGATGTCGGCGCCACCGACATCGCCGTGACCGGCCGCGGCAACGGCGCCGAAGTGACGCTGCGCCAGCTCGCGCTCTACGAGGGCAATGCCACCGGCAGCGCAAAGATCGACCTGCGCGGCGCGGAGCCCGGCATGTCGGTGAAGCTGGAACTCGCCGGCGTGCAGGCGCGCCCGGCGCTGCAGCAGTTCGCCGATTTCGGCGACTTCCTCGGCACGGTGAACGCGGACTTCGATCTCACCACCCGCGGCAACACCGAGCGGAAGCTGGTCTCGGCGCTGAACGGTGCGGGCCGGATCACGGTCACCGACGGCGCCATCATCGGCTACAACCTCGCCGCGGCGGTGCGCAATGTCTCCACCGGCGGACTCGACATGACCTACGACAAGTCGGAGAAGACGGACTTCGCCGAACTGTCGGGCAGCTTCACGGCAAAGAACGGTCTGATCCACAATCCGGACCTGGCCATGAATGCGCCGCTGCTCCGGGTCACGGGCTCGGGCGACATCGCCCTGCCGCCGCGCACCATCGACTACCGTGCGGTGCCGAAAGTGGTGGCCAGCCTGACCGGTCAGGGCGGCGGCGACGACCGCGGCATCTCGGTACCGATCCTGATCAGGGGCTCCTGGGACGATCCCTCCGTGCAGCCGGACATGGAAGGCGTCGTCAGGGGCGTTCTGGAATCGCCGGTGGATGCAGCCAAGGGCGTGGCGGACACGGTCAAGAACGTCGGCGAAGGCGGCGCGGGCGCGGTCAAGGGCGTGCTCGACAGCGTGACCGGCAATAATAGCGGTTCGGAGAAGGGCGATGACCCCGTCTCCGGCGCCACGAAGAAGCTGAAGGGCCTGTTCGGCGACTGAGACAGGGGCAACGACAACAAGAAATCGGAGAAGCCATTCAATGACGGAAATGGAAGCATCGAACATCGGTGAGTTCCTGACGGCCTACTTCATCGAGTACGGCCTCGCGGTAATCGGCGTGGTGATCATCCTGATCGCCGGCTACTTCGCCTCCAACTGGGCGGCACGGCTGGTGCGGGCCGGCCTGATGCGCACCGGCAAGATGGACCCGATGGTCGCGCGCTTCACGGCGACCATCGCCCGCTATGGCGTCCTCGTCTTTGCGGTCATCGCCGCGCTCGACCAGTTCGGCGTGGAAACCACCAGCTTCGTCGCCGTGCTCGCCGCCGCCGGTTTCGCCATCGGCCTGGCCTTCCAGGGCACCCTGGGCAACCTGTCAGCGGGCGTGATGATCCTCGTCTTCAAGCCGTTTCGGCAGGGCGACTACATCGAGGGCGGCGGCACCTCCGGCACCGTCGAAGACGTGCATCTGTTCATGACCGAGCTGAAGACGCCGGACAACGTGCAGATCATCATGCCCAACGGCCAGCTGTGGAACACCGCGATCAAGAACTACAGCTTCCATCCCACGCGGCGGCTCGATCTGCTGCTCGGGATCGGCTACGGCGCGGACATCGGCGCCGCGATCGAGGCGATCAGGGAGATGGCGAACGCCGACGAGCGCGTCCATCCAGATCCCGCCCCCATGGTGGTGGTTTCCAACCTGGGCGAGAGCTCGGTGGATCTGACCATCCGGCTGTGGTGCAACGCCACCGACTACTGGGGTCTGAAGTGGGAATTCACCCGCGCGCTGAAGGAGAAGATGGACGAGCTGGGCGTCGAGATTCCCTTCCCGCAGCGCACCGTCCACATGGTGAAGGACGCGGCGGACTGACCCCCTTGCCGCCGCTCAGAGTACGAAGTCGCCCAGGTGTTTCGCGATTTCGTCCTCAAGGCGGCGGTTGAGGTCGCGACCCATCTGCTCGACGAATTCCACCAGCACAACATCGCGTTCGTTCAGGGTCAGGTCGTCGCGGATCGTCTGGGAACGCTCGACGACCGCATGGGCGAAGCCGCGGCCGCGCGCGTTGGCGACGTCGATGCGCACCTCGATACGGCCGGCGAACCGGCTGCCCTGCTGGGTCTTGAACAGCGCCTGCAGGGACTTGTCCGTCGCCAGATCGGTTTCCGTGATCGACGCGTCCAGGACGGCATAGGTGGCCTGCCCGCCCGACCCGGCGGCCCGGAGCCTGTCGCGAGCCCAGTTGGCCGCGACCCGGGCCGGCGGCGTCGGCAGCAGATGCTCGATGTTGGGCGGCTGTCCCGGGGCGACGAAGGGCTGGCGGACGTCCAGCGTCGCGGTGTCCAGCCGGATCGGCGGCAGGTGCCGGAACGTGACCTGGGGCACCGGCTCGGTGAACTCATCTGGCGCGCCGCCTTCACAAGCGACGAGGGCGAAACCGCCGGACAGGACCAGAAAACCGCGCCTCGTCAGGATCATTCCGTCTCTCCCAGCAACTCCCCGGCGGAGAAATCATAGGCCCGCGCACAGAACTGGCAGGTGACAGTGACCTTACCCGATTCGTCGGCAAGGTTCCTGATCTCCTCTTCCGGGAAGCGCCGCACCACGCTCACCACCCGATCCGCCGAGCAGGTGCAACGGTCCTTCAGCGGCTGCACGTCGTGCAGCCAGACACCATCCTCGTGGAACAGCCGGTAGAGCAGCTCCGGCGCCGTCAGGGACTGGTCCAGCAGTTCCTGCGGCTTCACCGTCCGCGCCAGAACCTGGGCCGTATTCCAGTCCTCGGCCGCCTTGTCCTCGTCGGGGTCCTTGGGCAGGGACTGCAGCATCAGACCGCCGACCCGCCAGGCGCCATCCGGGCCACGCGTCGATACCGCCCGGAACAGGGTCGGAAGCTGTTCGGACTGCTGGAAATAGTGCTCGGCGCAGCTCGGCAGATCGTCGCCCAGCAGTTCCACAAGACCCTGATAGCGCTGGCGGTCGCCCTCCCGGTCGATGGTCAGCGCCAGGCTGCCCCGCCCAAGCAGGCTCGCGGCGGGACTGGCTCCGACGGCTTCGCCCTCCTGCCGGCGCAGCCGGACATAGCCGCGCAGGTCGCCGCGGCCCCGATAGTCGCAGACCAGCATGTTGGCCGGGCCGTCGCCCTCCGCCTGGAAGGTGAAGATGCCGTCGAAGTCCAGTGCGCTGCCGATCATCGCCGACAGCGCCAGGGCCTCGCCCAGCAGGGCCGCCGGCGCCGGCGGCAGGTCGTGACGGTTCAGGATGGCGTCCGCGACCGGCCCGAGACGCACGAGCCGGCCGCGGATCTCTCGGCCGTTGAGGTGGAAAGGCTGGATCAGGTCGTCGTCGAGAGACACCAATTGAGAATGCCCTTCTGTGCGTGGACGCGGTTCTCCGCCTGGGCGAAGACGACCGACTGCGGGCCGTCGATCACCTCCGGCGTGACCTCCTCGCCGCGGTGGGCGGGCAGGCAGTGCATGAATATGGCGTCGGGCCTGGCCGCCGCCATCAACGCGCTGTCGACCTGGAAGGGCGCCAGGCGATTGTGCCGGTCAGCGGCGTCGTCGCCCATCGAGACCCAGGTGTCGGTGACGACGCAGTCCGCGCCGTCCACCGCCGCCCTGGGATCGTTCGTCAGGATCACGTCCCCGCCATTGTCGCGGGCCCACCGCAGCACCTTCGGATCGGGCTCCAGGCCCACCGGGCAGGCCAGGCGCAGGCGGTAGCCGAAGCGCGCGGCACCTTCGATCCAGCTGTTGGCCATGTTGTTGCCGTCGCCGCACCAGGCCACGATCTGGCCGCGGGACGGCCCGCGATACTCCTCCAGCGTCAGCACGTCGGTGACGAGCTGGCAGGGATGGCCGGAATCGGACAGGCCGTTGATCACCGGCACGGTCGCGTGTTCGGCCAGTTCCGTCAGATTCTGCTGGGCGTAGGTGCGCAGCATGATGGCGTCGCAATAGCCGGACAGCACCCGCGCGGTATCGGCGATGGTCTCGCCGCGGCCGAGCTGGAGATCGCCGGCGTTCAGGATTGTGGTCTCGCCGCCGAGCTGGCGCATGGCGGCGTCGAACGACACTCGCGTGCGCGTCGAAGGCTTTTCGAAGATCATCACCAGCAGACGGCCGTCCATCGGCCGGTCGTCGTCGGGCGCCGCCTTCGGTCTGCCCTGCCGGGCCGCCTTGCGGCGGCCCGAGTCCTCCAGCACCGCCCGAAGCTCGGCCTCGGGCGTCTCCGCGATGGAGAGGAAATGCGCGCCCTGGATCATGACGCGGATTCCCCGCCAGCCAGATCCCGGCAGGCGCTCTCGATCAACTCCAGGGACTCGTCGACCTCTGCGTCGGTCACCACCAGCGGCGGCAGGATACGGACGACATTGTCGCCGGCCGGCACGGTCAGCAGCTGCCGCTCCCTGAGCGCCGTCGCCACGTCGCCATTGGTCATGGCGCATTCCAGGCCCAGCATCAGGCCCGTGCCGCGGATACCCTTGATCACCGTCGGATAGCTGTCGGCGATGGCGGCCAGGCCCTGCTTCAGGCGGCTGGAGACCACGTTCACGCGCTCCAGGAAGCCTTCGGCCAGCACCTGGTCGATGACCGCATTGCCCACGGCCATGGCCAGCAGGTTGCCGCCATAGGTCGTGCCGTGGCTGCCGGCGGTCATGCCTTTCGCGGCCTCCTCGGTGGCGAGGAAGGCGCCCAGCGGGAAACCGCCGCCGATGCCCTTGGCCAGGCCCATGACATCGGGGGCGATGTCGGTCCACTGGTGCGCGAACAGCTTGCCTGTCCGGCCCATGCCGCACTGGACCTCGTCCATCAGCAGCAGGATGCCGTGCTTGTCGCAGAGCCTGCGCAGGCCGGTCAGGAAGGCCCGCTCGCCGACGCGGACGCCGCCCTCGCCCTGTACCGGCTCCACCAGGATCGCGGCGGTGTTCGGGCCGATCAGCTTCTCGGTCGCCGCCAGGTCGCCGAAGGGCGCCTGATCGAAGCCGTCCACGACCGGGCCGAAGCCGTCGAGGATCTTCTTCTGGCCGCCGGCCGCCATGGTGGCGAGCGTGCGGCCGTGGAAGGCGCCCTCGAAGGTGATGACGCGGTAGCGTTCGGGATTGCCGTTGGCGCTGTGATACTTTCGGGCGGTCTTGATGCAGCCCTCCATCGCCTCGGCGCCGGAGTTGCAGAAGAACACGGTGTCGGCGAAGCAGTTGTCGACCAGCTTCTTCGCCAGCCGCTTCTGGCCCTCGATCTCGTAGAGATTGGATGTGTGCCAGAGCTTGCCGGCCTGATCGGTCAGCGCCTTGACCAGCGCCGGATGGCTGTGGCCCAGCAGGCTGACGGCGATGCCGCTGCCGAAGTCGAGGAATCGTCGGCCGTCCGCCGTGAAGAGGGCAGCGCCCTCACCCCGCTCGAAGGAAATTCCAATCCGGGCATAGGTGGGCATTACGGCTTCGATCATTCTCGCCTCCAACGGCGGTTCTGCTGTGTCGATACAGACTATGGCGGGTTTGGAGTACCTGTTCACCGCCCGCGGGACTGGCCTGAGCGGGAAAAGGCGGGGGTGTATCGGGCGCTTGCCCTACGGTCAAGCCTTGAGGTTGTAGCCTCGTCGGACCAGGGCGTAGGCCCAGACCGCCAGAACGGCGTCGATCGCGAACAGCACGGCGGCGCCGAGGCCCAGGGGCGCGTCCCCCTGGCCGACCAGCGCGTGGCGGAAACCGTCGATGGCGTAGAAGAACGGGTTCACGTGTGCAATCGCCTGTGCGAATTCGGGCAGTCGCTCGATCGAATAGAATGTGCCGGAAAGAAAGGCAAGCGGCGTGATCACGAAGTTCGTGATGAAGGCCAGATGATCGAACTTGTCGGCCCAGAGCCCGGTCAGGAGGCCGATGAGCCCCATCATCAGCGAGGCCAGCAGCACGAACAGCACCGACCAGCCAATCGAATGGATCGGCAGTTCGACGAAGAAGGACATCGCCACGATCACCGACACGGCGACGGCGAAGCCCCGGGTCACGGCCGCCGCGGCCATGGCGGAGACCATCTCCGCGGGGCTGAGCGGCGGCATCAGCAGATCGACGATATTGCCCTGGATCTTGGCGATCAGCAGCGCCGACGACGAGTTGGCGAAGGCGTTCTGGGTCACCGCCATCATCGCCAGGCCGGGCGCCAGGAACACCTCGAAGGGCACGCCGCCCACCGGTCCGCGCATGTCGCCGAGCGCCAGGTTGAAGATGGCGAGGAACAGCAGCGTCGTGATGATCGGCGCGAAGATGGTCTGCCCCGCGACCTTGACGAAGCGGTGGACCTCCTTCGAGTAGAGGGTCCAGAGACCGATCCAGTTGACGCGTCCGATGTCCTGGGGCTTGGGCTGCATGACGGTTCCCGGAGAGCGGCCCGGTGCCGCGTGGGTGACGAAGCCCTTCACCTAGAGAGCGGGCCGCGTTTGGGCAAGCCCTGGCTTCGCCGCATCTCGTCCGCCGTGGCCCGTGTCTATCCCTTCGACTGCAGGCCGGAAATGGTGACCGTCGGCGAGAGCACGTCGGGGTCGATGCGGACCTCGATGATCGACGGGCCGTTCTGCTGCAGCGCCGTCTCCAGCGCCGGCCGGAAGTCCTCCGTCTTTTCGACGACCGCACCGTGGCAGCCATAGGCCCGCGCGAGATCGGCGAAGTTCGGGTTCTTCAGCACCGTCGCGATCTCGCGGCCGGTGTAGTCCCGCTCCTGGTGCATGCGGATGGTGCCGTACATGGCGTTGTTGATGACCAGGAACACGATCGGCAGGTCGTACTGGGCCGCGGTCGCGAACTCCTGGCCGTTCATCATGAAACAGCCGTCGCCGGAGAAGCTGATGACATGGCGGTCGGGGTGCACCAGCTTCGCCGCCACCGCCGAGGGCACGCCATAGCCCATGGAGCCGGAAGTCGGCGCGAGCTGCGTGCGGTAGCGCTTGTAGCGCATGAAGCGGTGCAGCCAGACGGTGCAGTTGCCGCCGCCATTGGCGTAGATCGTGTCCTCGGGCAGGTTCTCCGACATCCAGTTGACGATATCGGCCATCTGCACGTCGCCGGACATCGGCACCGGCGTCGTGAATTCCAGGAAGCGCCGGTGCGCCGCCTTCGCCACGCCCCTGTCCTTGCGCACGACGATGTTTCCGATGGCGCCGGCGAAGCCCGCGGGGGTCGCCACCAGCCCGAGATCCGCCTGGTAGACCCGGCCGATCTCCTCCGGGTCCGGATGGACATGCACCAGCCGCTGCACGGGGCGCGGAATGGCCAGGTAGGAATAACGCCCGCTGGTCATCTCGCCCATGCGGGCGCCGACGACGATGACCAGATCGGCTGTCCTGATCCGCTCGACCAGTTCCGGGTCGGGCGCGATGCCGGCGCAGCCCGCATAGGCCGGCCCGCGATTGTCCACATAGTCCTGGCAGCGGAAGGAGGTCATCAGCGGGATGTCATTGGCCTCGGCGAACTTCGAGAGCTTCCGGCCGGTCTCCTCCGACCAGCGCCCGCCACCGACGATAATCACCGGCCGCTCGGCCGCCGCGACCATCGCCTCGAAGCGGGTGATGTCCTCGCGCACCGGCGCGTAGTCCGGCGCGTGGAAGGGCGTGCCCAGCGCACCTTCGGCGTGATCGCGCAGCATGTCCTCGGGCAGCGAGATCGCCACAGGCCCGGGCCGCCCGCCGGCGGCGGTATGGAAGGCGTGGCTGACGAACTCGGTGGCGCGGCCGGCGTCCTGCAGTTCGCCGGTCCACTTGGTGACCTGGCTGAGGAAGCGGCGGTAGTCGAGTTCCTGAAAGGCCTCGCGCTCGGTCTGGTCGCGGGCGACCTGGCCGATGAAAAGGATGACCGGCGAGGAATCCTGATGCGCGATGTGCAGCCCCGGCGTCGCGTTGGTCGCGCCGGGGCCCCGGGTGACGAAGGCGATGCCGGGCTTGCCGGTCAGCTTGGCGTAGGCGTCGGCCATCATCGTGACCCCGCCTTCCTGGCGGCAGGTGATCAGGCGGATGTCGGGCCGGTCGTGCAGGGCGTCCAGGGCGGCCAGATAGCTCTCGCCCGGCACGCAGAAGGCCAGGTCCGCGCCGTGATGGGCCAGCGCGTCGACCAGAAGCTGCCCGCCCGTGCGCCGATTGGTGTTCGTGGTCATCCCCCGCCTCTCCGCCAAGCCTCCGAAGCCCAGCGACGCTACGGCCCGGCCGATCCGCGCGCAAGACCGGCGCGTAAGCAAGATTGACCGGACCGCGCCTGCTGATAGGTTTGGCGGCCGGGGAGAAATCAGGGACAGACCGATGGGATTCTTCAATTTCGAGCCGCTCACGCTGCCGCCCGAGGCCGAGGCCCTGCGCGGCGAGGTGCGCGAGTTCATCAAGGAAAACACCGCCCACATGAAGCCCGTGGACCGGGCCTTCAACTGGATGGGCCGCGACCGCGACTTCTCGCGCAAGCTGGGTCAGCGCGGCTGGATCGGCATGACCTGGCCGAAGAAATACGGCGGACACGAGCGCACCTTCCTGGAGCGCTATGTCGTCATGGAGGAACTGCTGGCCGCGGGTGCGCCGGTGGCCTCCCACTGGGTCGCCGACCGGCAGAGCGGGCCGATGATCCTGTCCGTCGGCACCGAGGAGCAGCGTGAATTCTTCCTGCCGAAGATCGCCGCCGGCGAGTTCAGCTTCTGCATCGGCATGTCGGAGCCGGATTCGGGCTCCGACCTCGCCGCCACGCGTTCGCGGGCGACGAAGGTCGACGGCGGCTGGCATCTGAACGGCACCAAGGTCTGGACGTCCGGCGCGCACACCGCCGACTGGATGATCGGGCTGTTCCGTTCCGATCCCAATCCGGAAAGCAAACACCAGGGTCTGACCCAGTTCCTGATCGACACGAAGTCGGAAGGCCTGTCGATCCGGCCGATCATCAACCTGGCCGGCGAGCACCATTTCAACGAATGCGTCTTCGAGGACGTCTTCGTGCCCGACGAGCGGCTGATCGGCAAGGAAGGCGACGGCTGGCACCAGGTGACCAGCGAACTCGCCTTCGAACGCAGCGGCCCCGAACGCTATCTCTCCTGCATCCAGCTCATCTACGAGATGCTGGCCGTGGCGCAGCACCGCGGCGACCCGGCGCTGACCGAGGAGCTGGGCCGGATGACGGCCCATGTCATGACGCTCCGGCGCATGTCGCTGGCGGTCGCCGGCAAGCTGCAGCGCGGCGAGAACCCGGCCCTTGAAGCGAGTGTGGTCAAGGACGTCGGCGGCGTCTTCGAGCAGTCCATCCCGGAAATCGCCCAGCGCCTGATCGACGAGGAACCGACGCTGCAGGACGGCACGGACTTCCAGGAAGTGCTCGCCTTCCTGATGCAGGAAGCGCCCAGCTTCTCCCTGCGTGGCGGCACCCGCGAGATCCTGCGCGGCATCATCGCCCGGGGGCTCGGCCTCAGATGAGCGAACTGCGGAACATCCTGACCGACAGCGTCAACGGCCTCTTCGGCGACCGCGTGACGAAGGAGCTGCTGACGCAGTTCGATGCCGACGGCAATGACGGCGGCCTCTGGGACGAGGTCGAGGCGCAGGGCCTGACCCGGCCGCTGGTCTCCGAGGAGAACGGCGGCGTCGGCGGCGAATGGCGCGATGCGCATGTGCTGCTCTACGCCAGCGGCTATCACTGCGCGCCGGTGCCCATGGGCGAGACGATCCTGGCGACCTGGCTGGCCGAGAAGGCCGGCCTGCCGGTGCCGGACGGCGTCTCTACCGTCATCGACGGCCGCGACACGCTGAAGCTGGCGGGCGGCAAGCTCTCCGGCGCTGCGGGCCGCGTGCCCTGGGCGCGGAAGGCCGGTCACGCCATCTTCGTCGCCGAGGACGAGGGCGGGCCCAAGATCGGCCTGCTCGACCTCTCGCAGGCGAAGATCGGGGAAGGCGAGAACGTCGCCAAGGAGCCGCGCGACGACGTCACCGTCGACGGTGTGCCGGTCGAGACCGTCCCCCTGCCCAACGACATGCCGGCCGACGGCGTGCTGCTCTACGGCGCCATGATCCGCGCCGCGCAGCTTGCCGGCGCGCTGGAGAAGGTGCTGCAGCAGGCTGTGCAATACGCCAACGAACGCACCCAGTTCGGCCGTCCCATCGGCAAGTTCCAGGCGATCCAGCAGGAACTGGCGAAGACCGCCGGAGAAGCGGCGGCCTCCGGCGTCATCGCCGAAGCGCCCTTCGCCGCGCTGGACGAGGGCCGGCCGGCCGAGTTCCTGATCGCGGCGGCGAAGGCCCGCGCATCGGAGGCAGCCGGGATCGCCGCCTCGGTGGGTCATCAGACGCACGGCGCCATCGGCTTCACCTACGAGCACAGCCTGCACTTCGCCACGCGCCGGCTCTGGTCCTGGCGATCCGAGTTCGGCGGCCAGCGCTTCTGGTGGCGCCGGCTGGGCGAACGGTCGGTCGGGCGCGGGCCGGACATGTTCTGGCCCGACATCACGGGATAGGCGCATGAGCAACCACGAACTGGTGCGTGTCGAGCGCGAGGCGCGTGACGGCGGCCCGATCGCACGGCTGATTCTGAACCGGCCGGGCAAGCTGAACGCCATGTCGCGGCAGATGAACCGGGAACTGCGGGAGGCGGCCCGCGAGCTGTCGCAGGATCGGGACCTGCGCGCCGTCGTCCTGCAGGCGGCGGGCGACCGCGCCTTCGTCGGCGGCGCGGACATCGGCGAGATGTCGCAGATGGACGGCCCCTCGGCGCGGGAATTCATCACCAACCTGCATCTGGCCATCGACGAGGTGCGCCGCATGCCCGTGCCCGTGATCGGGCGCATCCATGGCTACTGCCTGGGCGCGGGACTGGAACTGGTCGCCGCCTGCGACTTCCGCGTCGCCAGCGACAACGCGAAGTTCGGCATGCCCGAGGTCCGCGTCGGCCTGCCCAGCGTCATCGAAGCGGTGCTGCTGCCCCATGTCATGGGCTGGGGCAAGGCCGCCGAAATACTGCTGACCGGCGACATGATCGATGCCGAGGACGCGCGTCTCTGCGGACTGGTGCAGAAGGTCACGACGAAGGACAGGCTGGACGAGCAGGTCGACGCCTGGCTCGGCTCCATCCTCGCTTCCGGCCCGAAGGCCGTGCGCCAGCAGAAGAAGCTGATCCGGGCATGGGAGAACATGCCCATCGACGCCGCGATCCGCGCCGCCATCGACGCCTTCGAGGAGGCCAATCGGGGGCCCGAACCGCGCGAATACCTGTCCAAGGCGCTCAGGTAACCCCTTCCCAGCTCCCCTCGCCGCCGCCCCCGCCCTGTGCGGGGGTGCGGCAAGAACCTGATGCGGGTTGCTGACCGTTCCGGCTTCAAGACTGACCGGATGCCCGCACAGGGCGGGCACGGCGTCACTGGCCGACCGATCTCAATCGGCCCCTTCCGCGCCGCGCAACCGGCGGAGGAGTCGGCGGCGGCCTTCGCCGATGTCGATCAGCATGCCCAGCAGCGCCGGCACCACGAACAGCACCAGCATCGACGCGGTGGCGAGGCCGAAGACGATGGTGATCGCCATCGGAATCAGGAACTGGGCCTGCAGGCTGGTCTCGAACATCAGCGGCGTCAGCCCGACGATGGTGGTGATCGAGGTGAGGGTCACCGCCCGGAGGCGGTCACCGGCGCCCGAGACAATGGCTTCCATTGCGCCCTCGCCCTCGGCCACGCGGTCGTCGATGGCGGCGACCAGGATGATCGAGTTGTTCACCAGGATGCCGGCCAGGCCGATCAGCGCCACCAGCGACAGAATGGACAGGTCGTAACCCAGCAGCAGGTGTCCGAGAACCGCGCCGATCAGGCCGAAGGGAATGATGGACATGACGATGATCGGCCGGCTGTAGGAGGCGAAGACCCACGCCAGGATGATGTAGATCGCGGCGAGGCCGACCGCGGCGCCCACCTTCATGTCGCCAAAGGTCTGCTGTTGCTCCTCGGCCTTGCCGGCGAAGCGGTAGTCGACGCCGTACTGCCGGGCGATGCGGTCGAGCGGTCCGTCCTCGAGCGCGTCGATGACAGGCCCGGCGCCGGTCACGGTCTCGTCGATCTCGGCGTACACCCCGACTTCCCGGTGGCCGTCATTGCGCCGGATGCGCGCGAATCCGGCGTCCTCGCGGAAGCGGACCACCTCCTCCAGCGGCGTCTCGGCGCCGGAGGGACTGCGGATGTACATGGTCCGGATCGCGGCCTCCGTCGCGGCCTCGTCGGGCAGCTGCACGCGGACCGTGACCTCCTCGTCGCCGCGCGCGAAGCGTTTGGCGATGGCGCCCTGGAACGCGTCGCGGACCTGGCGGGCCACGGTTTCGGTGGTATAGCCGAGCGCCCGCCCCCGCGGCGTCAGTTCCAGGATCAGCTCCTGCTTGCCGTAGGGCAGGTCGTCCTCGACGTCGCTGACGCCGGCGAAACGGTCCAGTTCCTCCTTCACCGCCTGGGCCGCCCGTTTGAGGCTCTGCACGTCGCCGCCGAACAGGCGGATGTCCAGTTCGCGCCCGGGCGGGCCAGCGGCCGGCTGCTGCATCGAAAAGCGCTTCAGGCCGGGGACCGGCTGGAACTCCTCGCGCCAGGCCTCGACCACCTCGGTGGTGCGGACGTCACGGCTGTCGGACGGCGCCAACTCCACCTGGATGCCGCCCAGATTGTCGCCCGGCACGCTCTCGAAGGAACGGCCCTGGCTGCGGCCCACCCGCTGGAAGGCGATCCTGACCAGGCCGCCCTCGCCGTCGGTCAGGCGCTGCTCGGCGCGGCGCAGAGCATCGACCAGCTCGTCCAGCGCCGCCAGCGCGTCCTCGCGCGGGGTGCCGGCGGCCATCTCGATATTGCCCTCGATGGTGTCTGACTCGGGGCTGGGGAAGAAGTTGAAGCCGACGCGCCCGCTGCCGACCAGGCCGATGGAGAGGATCAACGCGGCGACAATGGCGCCGATGGTGACATAGCGGTAATCCACGGCGCGCTGCACCGCCGCCGTGAAGGGTCCATCGCGCAGCCGGTCGAACCCCGCATCGAAACGCTCGCGGAATCGCCCGTACCAGCCCGCGCGGCGGCTGTCGCCATGCAGCGCCTCGCGCAGATGACCGGGCAGCACGAAGAAGCACTCGATCAGGCTGGCGACGAGCACGGAAACCACCACCAGCGGGATCGCGACGATGATCTGGCCGATCACGTCCCCGATCAGGAACAGCGGCATGAAGGCGGCGATGGTGGTCAGCGCCGCCGCGGTCACGGGCGCCAGCATCCGCAGCGCGCCCTTTTCCGCCGCCTCCAGCGCACCGTGGCCGCGCCGCCGCAGGGTGGCGGCGTGTTCACCGACCACGATGGCGTCGTCGACGATGATACCCAGCGTCATGATCAGCGCGAAGAGGCTCACCATGTTGATGCTTTGCCCGGTCAGCAGCATGACCGCGGCGGTGGCAAAGATCGCGACGGGAATGCCCATCGCGACCCAGAAGGCGACGCGCGCCGACAGGAAGATGAACAGCACCACCAGCACCAGAACCAGCCCGCCCAGGCCGTTGTTGACCAGCAGGCTGATGCGGTCCTCGATCAGGGCGGCGGCGACGCTGTATTCGGTGATCTGGACCGTGGGCGGCAAGGTCGGCCGGATGTCGGCGACGTAGCTCTCGACGATCGCCGCGGCCTCCAGGGCATCGGTGGTGGTCGCGCGCTTGACGATCATCTCGATCGCCAGGTCATCGCCCAGCCGCCCGACGGGCTGATCGTCATCGAAGCCTTCCGTCACCCGAGCGACGTCGCGCAGCAGGATCGACTGCCCCCCGGCAGTCGCGCGCAGCTCGATCTCGCCGAAGCCGGGCGCGGTCTTGCGCTCGCCCAGGGCGCGTACCTGCATCTGC
This sequence comes from Minwuia thermotolerans, assembly GCF_002924445.1. NCBI lineage: Bacteria > Pseudomonadati > Pseudomonadota > Alphaproteobacteria > Minwuiales > Minwuiaceae > Minwuia > Minwuia thermotolerans. Next base: position 143,197 of record NZ_PIGG01000064.1, on the reverse strand, counting down.
GAGGCGCCGCCCAGTTCCCCCGACGGCAGGTCGACGGACGTGTCCGCGATCCGCTGGGCGATGTCGCCGATGGTCATGTCCAGCCGGCGCAGCGCCTGCGGCGGCACCTTCACCTGGACCTCCTCGTCGCGCATGCCGAAGAAGTCGATCTTGTCGACACCCCGCGCCAGCAGGTCGTCGCGGATACGTTTGGCGACGGTCTTCAGCTCGGCCTCGCTGACGTCGCCGCTGATCACCAGCCGCGAAATCTCGTCATAACGCACCACGCGCTTGACCAGCGGTTCTTCCGCATCCTCGGGCAGGGTCGTCACCCCGGCGACGGCGGCGTCCACGTCGGAAAGCGCCGACTGCATGTCGGTGCCGGCCTGGAACTCCACGACGATGGTCGCCGCGCCTTCGCTGGAGTAGGAGTTGACTTCCTTCACCCCGTCGAGAAAACGCACCTCCGGCTCCACCGCCGAAACGATGTTGGAATCGACGTCCTCGGCGCTGGCGCCGGGCCAGGCGATGGAAACAGTAACGAAGTCCAGGCCGGTATCGGGGAAGAACTGCGTATTCAGCCGGTCGAGCGCGAAGATGCCGCTGATCAGCATCAGCGCCATCAGCAGGTTCGCCGCGTTGCGGTGGCGAACGAAGATCGAGACGAGCTGGGCGGGATTCATCGGCCGCTCGCGGCTTCGGCCCCGTCATCGCCGCCGGCGGCCGCGTCGCGCACCCGCACGCCGGGCGCCATCTCGTTGAACCGGGTCAGCACCACCCGGGCGCCGCTTTGCAGTTCGCCTTCGACGATCACATCGTCGCCCTGCCGCGCCAGCACCTCGACGTCACGGCGGACCAGGCGGCCCTCCTCGATGACGAAGACGCGATTGTCGTCATGGACCGCGACGGCCGGCAGGCGGATCGTGTCCGGGAAGCGCCGGTCGGGCAGCTCGATCTCGACGAAGGCGCCGGGACGGATCGGCAGATCCAGGCCGTCGGCGGCCAGCAGGGCATAGAAGGTCACGCCGCCGGAACCCGGATCAATCTCGGAAGTGATGCGGGAGATCACGGCCTCGTAGGCCAGACGCTCCGGTCCCATCTTCCAGGTCACCGTGGCGGGCCGGCCATCCAGCCCGCCATCGGCGAGCAGGCGGCCGTACTGGGCGTCCGAGAGGTGCCCGCGGGCCTCCAGCGAGTCGGCGGCGACCAGGTGGGCGACGCGGTCGCTGGGGCCGAGCAGGGATCCGACTTGCGCCGAAACCTGGGAAAGGAAACCGTCGAAGGGTGCGCGCAGCTCCGTGCGCGCGAGGTCGCGCTCGGCGCGGGCAAGCGAGACCTGCAGCCGCTCAAGCGCGGCCTGTTGCTGCTGCATGCGCGCCTGCTCGGCCTCGATCGCCGCTTCCCGCTGGGTGACCTTCTGCTGCTGCGTCTGATACTCGATCCGGGCATTGCCGAGCGACTGGTCGGAAATCGTGCCCTTCTGGTTCAGGCGCTCGAAACGCTCGACGTCCTGGGCCTTGATCTCGAGGATCGAGCGGTCCTCTATGAGGGCCGAGCGCTCGGAGGCGAGCCGCGCGCGGGCCTCGGCGACGCGCGCCCTGGTCTCGGCGATCTGCGCTTTGAGTTCGTCGACGGCGGCGACGTAGTCGAACGGGTCGATGCGGAGCAACAGATCGCCCTGACGCACCGTTCCGCCATTGCGGAAATAATCGCCGACCTCCACGACCTCGCCCTGGACAAGGGCCCGCATGTCGGCCTCCCGGCCCGCTGCGATTTCTCCGAACGCGGTGATGACCGGGAAATTGTCGCTGCGTTCGGCCGGCATGGTCGAAACCGAATAAACCGTTTCGCCGCGTTCGGCCGGCGTCAGCGTGGAGCGGGTCATGAACAGCGCCACGGCGCCGGCGACGCCCGCCAGGATGAGCGCGATCAGGCCGACATAGTTCACCATCCGCCGACGGCGGCCAGAGCGCACGCCGCCGGACGCTTCCGGCACACCGGAGACGCGGAGGAGGTCGCCGTCGCGCGCCGTCGGTCTGGTCTCGGTCCATTCGCTCTTGCTGGAATCGGGCGCCACTTGCTTTACGTTCCCGTCAATCACGCCGCAGATATGGATGCGGCGCAGATGTGAAACAACGACCCGGTACGCAACAATTCGTAACTGCACCGGACCCTATCATCGTCCGGCCCGGATAACTAACGTGACGCCATGAACAGCCAGACTGACAACGCCATCGAGATTCTCGAGCGGCTGGTGGGCTTCGATACCACCAGCCGGGATTCCAATCTGCCCCTGATCGACTGGACCCGGGATTACCTGGACGGCCTCGGCATCGAAAGCCGCAAGGTGATGAGCGAGGACGGCCGAAAGGCCAACCTGGTCGCCACCATCGGCGGGGAGGGTGACGGCGGGATCGTGCTCTCCGGCCATACCGATGTGGTGCCGGTTGACGGCCAGGACTGGCATACCGACCCCTTCCGCCTCACCCGCAAGGGCGACCGGCTCTATGGCCGCGGCGCCTCCGACATGAAGGGCTTCATCGCCTGCGCGCTGGCGGCCGCGCCCCGCCTGAAGGAGAACCGGCTGTCGCGGCCCGTCCACTTCGCCTTCTCACACGACGAGGAGGTCGGCTGCCTGGGCGTCGGCGGCATCATCGACCACTTCGCCACCGCCGGCCTGAGACCCGCCATGTGCCTGGTCGGCGAGCCGACCATGATGCGCGTCGTCAACGCCCAGAAGGGCTGCACGGTGTTCCACACCACCCTGAAGGGCAGGGAAGTGCATTCCTCCCAGATCGACCGGGGCGTCAACACCGTCTACTACGGCGCCGAACTGGTCAGCTTCATCGCCGGACTGGCCGAAGAGCGGATGCAGCGCCCCGCGCCGGCGTTCGATCCGCCCTACACGACCGTCCATGTCGGCCTGATGCATGGCGGCACGGCGGTCAACATCGTGCCCAACCACTGCGAGATCCGCTGGGAATACCGCGCTGTCCCCGGCGACGACGGCGCCGACATCCGCAAACGCGTTCAGGCCTTCATCGAGGAAAACCTGTTGCCGCGCATGCGCAAGGGCTTCCCGGAAGCGTCGGTGGAAACGATCGTCAAGGCCGACGTGCCGGGCCTCGCGCCCGAGCCGGACGGCGCGGCGGAGACGCTGTTCAAGCGCCTGGCCGTCCGCAACGACACCGAAGCCGTATCCTATGGCACCGAGGGCGGAATCTTCCAGGAGGCGGGCATGTCCACGGTGATCTGCGGCCCCGGCGACATCGGCGTCGCCCACCAGCCGAACGAGTTCGTGGACGTCGACCAGATCAGCCGCTGCATGGACCTGATGGACCGCCTGATCGCTCATCTGGCCGACTGACCAGGCCGGTTTCCAAGCCGAAAGCCTGTCGGGATGCGGCTTCGCCGTGTCGCAATGGGGGGTTACATCTGCCTATTCCGCAGGCACAATGTCATGATTCGGTAAAGGTGGCAGAACACCGCTGCGCGCAGAAGCCCGACCCAACAGAAACGGAGGGGGGAACATGAGCGATTCCACAGCCGACGCCATTCGGGCGCCGGAAGGACCGGCCGACCTCATCGATACAGAATACGAGATCGGCCAACACAACATTCAGACAAGGCTCGGACCGTTCGGTCTGGACATTCACAACCCGGTCTTTCTTGTTTCGGGACTTGTGATCGTCGCCTTCGTCGTGCTGACACTGGCCTTCCAGAACAGCCTGGCGCCCGCTTTCGAGAGCCTGAGAGCCTGGCTGACATCGTCGCTGGACTGGTTCTTCCTGCTTTCGGCGAACATCTTCGTGATCCTCTGCGTGGTGCTGATCTTCACCCCGCTGGGGAAAGTCCGCCTGGGGGGCAAGGATTCGAAGCCCGACTATTCCTATCTCGGCTGGTTCTCGATGCTGTTCGCCGCCGGGATGGGCATCGGCCTGATGTTCTACGGCGTCTCCGAACCCATTTCGCATTTCAGTTCGTCCGTGGGCGGAACGGCGGTCGGCGAGGGCGGCGCGCGCACCGACTGGGCGCCGCTGGGCGCCGCGGCCGGCGATCAGCAGGCCGCGCTTTCGCTGGGCATGGCGGCGACCATCTTCCACTGGGGTCTGCACCCCTGGGCGATCTACGCCATCGTCGCGCTGGCGCTGGCGCTGTTCAGCTACAACAAGGGCCTGCCGCTCACCATCCGCTCGATCTTCTACCCGATCTTCGGGGAGCGGGTCTGGGGCTGGACCGGTCACGTCATCGACATCCTGGCGGTGTTCGCAACGCTGTTCGGCCTCGCCACGTCGCTGGGTCTCGGCGCCACCCAGGCCAATGCCGGCCTCGACTTCCTGTTCGGCATCACGACATCGACCGGCGCACAGGTCGTCCTGATCCTGCTGATTACCGCGGCGGCGCTGGTGTCGGTGCTCGCCGGCCTGGACAAGGGCGTCAAGCGGCTGTCGGAGATCAACATGCTGCTGGCGATCCTGCTGCTGGGCTTCGTCGTCATCGTGGGGCCGACCCTGGCCATCTTCACCGGCTTCTTCACCAATCTCGGCGCCTATGTCACCGAGCTGGCGCCGCTGTCGAACCCGTTCGGGCGTGAGGACGCGAACTTCAGCCAGGGCTGGACCGCCTTCTACTGGGCCTGGTGGATTTCCTGGTCGCCGTTCGTGGGCATGTTCATCGCCCGGGTCAGCCGCGGCCGCACCGTGCGCGAGTTCATGGTCTGCGTGCTGCTGATCCCGTCGATCGTGTCGGTGTTCTGGATGACCGCCTTCGGCGGCACCGCGATCCACCAGATCGTCGATCAGGGCTACACCGCGGTGCAGGAGGCCAGCCTGGAGATCAAGCTGTTCGAGATGCTGGGCGCGCTGCCGCTTGCCGAGATCACCTCGCTGGTCGCGATCATCCTGGTGATCGTGTTCTTCGTGACCTCGTCGGACTCCGGTTCGCTGGTCATCGACACGATCACCGCCGGGGGCAAGGTCAACGCCCCGGTCTCCCAGCGCGTGTTCTGGTGCATCTTCGAGGGCCTGGTGGCGATCGCGCTGCTGCTGGGCGGCGGCCTCGCCGCGCTGCAGGCCATGGCGGTGTCAACGGGCTTCCCGTTCACCATCGTGCTGCTGCTGGCATGCTTCGCCATCGTCAAGGGGCTCAGGTCCGAGCCCAGATAGACGCGCACCGAAGCACTTCACCTCTGCAAGGGGTCGGAGTTCCGCTCCGGCCCCTTTCTTTTTTCTTGCTGACGTCACCAGCGCAGGTCGACGTCGACGGCAAGCTCCACGTAGACGGCGAAGTGGTCGGAACCTGTCGGCGGCCCGATATCGACGCGACGGATACCGAGGCCGGGGCCCAGCCAGACGTGATCGATCGCCAGACCGGCGGCGGCGAAGGTCGAGAACCAGGTGCTGTGCGGCGGCCCGCCGGCGAAGGCGTCGGCCAGCCCGCCAGCCTTCAGCGACTTGTGGTAGACGGCGTTCCACGGCGTCAGGTTGAAATCCCCGATCATCGCGACCCGTCCGCTGACGGCGCGTTCTTCGCTCGCCATGCCCGCCTGCATGGCGGCGGCCATGATCTGTTGATCCCGGAGACGGTGATAGTCGGCAGACAGCGGCGGTGGCGGATGCAGCACCAGCAGCGCCATGCACTTGTCAGCGTCGAGCTTGCCGCAGAGCCGGATCCCGAGCGTGCGGCCGGAAGGTCCTCCGGCGTGCTCGTGGATGCGGAAATCGCGGATCGGCGTGCGGCTGAGGATGACGGCGCCGAACACGCCGGGCTCGCCCACCGAGTAGGGGAACTCGGGGAAGGTCCGGCGGATGTCGGCGATGTTCCAGGCGAAAACCTCCGTCAGCGCCAGCACGTCGGGCTGCCGGGCGCGGACAAAGGCGCGGAATTCGAACAGGTCCACCGTGCGCCTGGCCGTATTGTAGAAAAGGATCGAGACGTCATGCGCCGCCATCGCCGGCGGCGGCGGGGGCGACTGCAGCGCCGCGCGCGCGACCGGAAAGCCGTTGAGCAACACCGCCGCCGCCAGCACCGCGGAAGTGCGGCGGCTGCCCAGCAGCAGCGCGAGAAGGCACAAGGCGGCGCAGGCGATCAGAAGCTGAAGCCGCAGGCTCGCCAGGACGTCGAAATACCAGATGTCGGCGAAGACGAAACTGCCCGCCGTCGCCAGGAGCACGATCACCGCGATCCCAAAGCCGAGCCGCCTCATGGCCGGCGCCCTCCGTCAGGCGGGTCTCCGGCGCGGCGCGGCCTTCTGCCGGCCCCGCGTTCCCCCGCCGTCACATGTTCGGGTAATTCGGTCCGCCGCCACCCTCCGGCGTCACCCAGACGATGTTCTGGGTGATGTCCTTGATATCGCAGGTCTTGCAGTGCACGCAGTTCTGCGCGTTGATCTGCAGCCGCGGATTGGAGCCGTCGTCGTCGCGGACGATCTCGTAGACCCCGGCCGGGCAATAGCGTTGCTCCGGCGCGTCATAGTACTTCAGATTGTGCTCCACCGGCACGCTGTCGTCCTTCAGCGTCAGATGGATCGGCTGGTCTTCCTCGTGATTCGTGTTCGAGAGATAGACCGAGGACGGCTTGTCGAATGTCAGGACGCCGTCGTACTTCGGATATTCGATCGGCCTGGCGTCCGACTTCTTCTTCAGCACCTCGTTGTCCTTGTGGCCGTGGCTGAAGGTCCAGGGCACGTTGCCACGGAAGATCAGCTGCTCGATGCCGGTGTAGAGCATGCCGCCGATCAGACCCCACTTGGCGAAGCTCGGGCGGACATTCCGGGCCTGGTGAAGTTCCTTGTAGACCCAGCTTTCACGGTAGGCTTCCGGATAGGCCTCCAGCACCCTGGCCGGCTCGCCGCCCTCGCCCGCCGCCTGCAGCGCCTCGAAGGCGGCCTCTGCGGCCATCATGCCTGTCTTGATCGCCGTGTGGCTGCCCTTGATCTTGGGCACGTTCATGAAACCGGCGGCACAGCCGATCAGCGCGCCGCCCGGGAAAGCCAGGTCGGGCACGCACTGCAGGCCGCCCTCGTTGAGCGCGCGGGCGCCGTAGGAGATGCGCTTGCCGCCTTCCAGATAGTGCCGGATATCGGGATGGGTCTTGTAGCGCTGGAACTCGTCATAGGGCGACAGATACGGGTTGGTGTAGTCCAGCCCGATGACGAAGCCGATCGCCACCTGGTTGTCCTCCAGGTGGTACATGAACGACCCGCCATAGGTTCCGCGGTCCAGCGGCCAGCCGGTGGTGTGGACGACCAGGCCCTCCTGGTGCTTCTCCGGGTCGATCTCCCAGAGTTCCTTGATGCCGATGCCGTAGGTCTGCTGCTCGCAGCTTTCCTGCAGGCTGAACTTGTTCATCAGCTGCCGGGTCAGCGACCCGCGGCAACCCTCGGCGAAGAAGGTGTACTTCGCATGCAGTTCGATGCCGGGGGTGTAGCTTTCCTTCTTCTCGCCGCTGCGGCCGATGCCCATGTCGCCCGTGGCCACGCCCTTCACCGAGCCGTCCTCGTGATAGAGCACTTCGGCGGCCGCGAAGCCCGGGTAGATCTCGACGCCCATCGCCTCGGCCTGCTCGCCCAGCCAGCGGCAGACATTGCCCAGGCTGACAATGTAGTTGCCGTGGTTCTGCATCGGCGGCGGCAGCAGCTTGACCGGCACGCTGATGCTGCTCGGTTCGGTCAGCAGCAGGAACTTCTCGGCGCTGACGGGCACGTTCAGCGGTGCGCCCCGCTCCTGCCAGTCCGGAAACAGCTCGCCGATGCCCTTCGGATCCACCACGGCGCCGGAAAGGATGTGTGCGCCGATCTCGGAACCCTTCTCGAGCACGCAGACCGCGATCTCGTTGCCGGCTTCCTCGGCCATCTGCTTCAGCCGGATGGCCGCCGCAAGCCCCGAAGGTCCGCCGCCGACAACGACGACGTCATATTCCATTGAATCGCGTTCCATCCCCAACTCCCTGGCAGAGCCGCCGATGGCGCTGTACCGGCGGCCTTCATCACAGTAATGACAGTTCCCACAATTTCAAACGCACGGCAATGGCGGGCGGATCAGCCCTCCGGCGGTGCCATCCGACGCCGAAACGCCTTAGAATGGGGCCTATGGACGACCGGGAAGCCCGATTCAAGTCTGACCTCGCGGTGCTGCAGTTCTACGTCGACGCCGGCGTGGACGTGGCGATCGAGGCCGAGCCTCACGACCGCCTGGCCCCCCCGCCGCCCGTGCCGGCGCCGCAGGTCGAGGACGTCCGGCCGGCCCGTGTGGTCACCGCCGGGACGCCGCGGCAGACCCCGGCATCGGAGATCGACAGCGACCGCCGGGCGGTGGCAAGCGCGCAGCGGATCGCACCGGCCTGCGAGACCCTGGAAGACCTCAGGGCCGCGCTTGAGCAGTTCGAGGGACTGGCCATCCGCCAGACCGCGACGCAACTCGTGTTCGCCGACGGCAATCCGGAAGCCGAGATCATGATCATCGGCGAGGCCCCGGGACGCGAGGAGGACCGGCACGGCAAGCCTTTCATCGGCGAGGCGGGACGGCTGCTGGACCGGATGCTGGGCGCGATCGGACTGGACCGGGATTCGGTCTACATCACCAACACGATTCTGTGGCGCCCGCCCGGCAACCGAAAGCCGAACCCGGCCGAGATCCAGGCCATGCTGCCGTTCCTGAAGCGCCATATCGAACTGGTCCGCCCGAAAGTCATGGTGCTGGCTGGGGGCACTGCGCTGTCGGCCCTCTATGACGTGGAGGCGCGGATCACCCGCGAACGCGGCAAGTGGCGGGTCTACGAAGCCAGTTTCGGCCCGGCGCCTGTCCTGCCGATCTTCCATCCCGCCTATCTGCTGCGCAATCCGGCGGCCAAGAAGGAAAGCTGGTCCGACCTGCTGGCCCTGCAGGCGAAATGCGCCGAACTGGGGATCACCGGCCAGACGTGACGGGTCCTGTCTTCGACGGCCCGGAAACGGCGCGTCATGTTTTCCTGTGGCCAGTGTCCGGCCGGACTTGGTAACAATACTGCAACATTACGCCCGTTCAGGGAGAGGTGCGGCCATCAGGTTTCCGGGTCGATGAGATACAGTTCCGGCACGCTCACCGTATTGCTGGAAAGATTCGGGGATGCCGACGCGTTCATTCTCTCCCGATGGGGAGTCCGGATGGCGGTCGCAGGGGGACTGCTGCTCTGGATCGCCGCCATCGCCATCCTGGACAGGCTGTTCGGCCTCGACGATACGGAACAGGGCGCGGTCGAGAACCTGCAGCTTGTCGCGTTGAGCGCGGCCGGCGCGCTCTGGCTGCTTGCGGCGGCCCGTCCCCGCCCCGAGTTCGCGGAAACATTCCGCGCCTTCGCCCTCGGCGTCGCGGCGGCATGCATTGCCGGGCTGGGGCGTGAGATCACCTGGGGCGAGATCTGGGACTGGCCCGCCGACGCGGTGCTGGCGGCCCATCTGGTCAGCTGGCCTGCCGCCGCCGCCCTGGTCCTGGCCGCCTTCTATCGCTGGCTGTTCCGGGAACCCTCGAGACTGGAAGGGCTACGCAAGGCGTTTGCCTCAATGGAGTTCGAGTTCCTGATCATCGGCGTAGGCTGCTTCCTGGCCGCGGACCTGCTCTTCGAGAAGGGGGTGCTTCAGCTCCATCAGGACAAGGTGCTCGAGGAGGCGATCGAACTGTTCGCCTATGCGCTCTGGTTGGCCGGCGCCCTCCATGCCGCGCTCCGCCGGCGGAGACGCGGCCGGCGCGGCACCACCGCGGCGCGTTAGCAGGTTGGCGCGGGGTCTCTTGAGCCGGCGGCGCGGACGGTGCACCATCCCGGACCGGCATCCTGAGGAGGAATGAAGATGACCGATCGCTACGCCGAGTTCAGCACCTTCGAGGTCGACTATCCGGCCGAGCGCGTGCTGCGGCTCACCATCAACAACCCGAAGTCCATGAACTCGCTGGACCAGACGGGCCACAACCACCTGACCTATGTCTGGAACGAGGTCGACAAGGACCCGGATATCTCGGCGGTGATCCTGACCGGCAAGGGCAAGGCGTTCTCGGCGGGCGGCGACTTCAAGATGATCGACGCGATGGTGAAGGACTATCACGCCCGCGTCCGCTCCTGGAAGGAAGCCAAGGACCTCGTCTACAACATCATCAACTGCGGCAAGCCCATCGTCTCCGCGATCAACGGCGTCGCCGTCGGCGCGGGACTGGTGTCGGCGCTGCTTGCCGACATCTCCATCGCGGCGAAGAACGCCAGGATCGTCGACGGCCACACGCGCCTCGGCGTGGCCGCGGGCGACCACGCGGTGATCAACTGGCCCCTGCTCTGCGGCATGGCCAAGGCCAAGTACCACCTGATGCTGTGCGAGCCGATGACCGGCGAGGAGGCCGAGCGCATGGGTCTCGTCTCCCTGGCCGTGGAGCCGGAGGAACTGGAGGCCAAGGCGCTGGAAGTGGCGACGCGGCTGGCCAACGGCGCGCCCTCGGCGCTGCGCTTCACCAAGTACGCGCTGAACAACTGGTACCGGATGGCCGGCCCCTCCTTCGACGCCTCGGTGGCGCTGGAGATGCTGGGCTTCACCTCGCCCGAGGTCGTCGAGGGACTGAATTCGCACCTGGAGAAGCGCCAGCCGGTCTTCGATCCCAAGAGCGACGCCTGAGAAAGGAGAGCACGCGATGGACAGGAATGCATTCGAGGCGGGCCTCGCCCGCGACGGCTTCGACAATGCCGGGGTCAGGGAAATGCCGCCCGGCTGTCACAACGACGCGCATGCCCACGACTTCGAGGTGCGGGCGCTGGTGCTGGAAGGGCATATCACGGTCGCCTGTGCCGACGAGACCCGCGAGTGCGGGCCAGGCGACGTGCTGACCATGGCCGCCGACCGCGAGCACACGGAAGACGTGGGCGCCGACGGCCTGAAATTCATCGTCGGCCGCAAGTACGGCTGACGGATCATGAAAGGCGCGTTCGAGGATATCGAGGTCGGCGAGGCCCGGGAGACGGCGAGACGGACGGTGACGAAGGCGGAGATCCTCGCCTTCGCCGAGGAGTTCGATCCCCAGATCTTCCACCTGGACGAGGAGGCCGCGAAACAGACCGTCTTCCGCGGTCTCTGCGCCAGCGGCTGGCACACGGCCTCGCTGATGATGCGGCTGCAGATGGACGCCTGGAAGTCGGACTACTCCTTGGGCTCGCCGGGGTTCGACGACCTGCGCTGGCTGAAGCCGCTCCGGCCCGGCGACACGATCCACGTCCGCGCCACCTGCATCGACAAGACGCCGTCGCGCTCGAAGCCCGACCGGGGCTCCGCCCGCTGGAAGACCGAGGTGGTCAACCAGAAGGGCGAAGTGGTGCTCGACGCCGAACTGATCGGCATCTACCGCAAGCGCGGCGCCGACTGACACGACCGTTTCGCCGGCGACGGCCAGCCGTTATCATCGCCGGAATCCGGATCGACGCGGGAGGACGACATGGGCCAGTGGATCAAGCTGAAGGCCTCGGACGGCCACGAATTCGACGCCTGGCGGGCCGCGCCCGCCGGCACGCCGAAAGGCGCGGTCGTGGTGATCCAGGAGATCTTCGGCGTCAACGCGCACATCCGGGACGTGGCCGAGGGCTATGCCGCGGAAGGCTACCTGGCCATCGCGCCGGCAATTTACGACCGGATCGAGCCCGGCCTGGAATGCGGTTACACGCCCGAGGAAATCGCCAAGGCCCGCGAATGGCGCGCCGCCTGCGACCTGGACAAGGTGCTGCTGGACATCGAGGCAGCGGTGGACGAGGCGTCGAAGGCGGGCAAGGTGGGCATGGTCGGCTATTGCTGGGGCGGCTCGCTGGTCTACATCTCCTGCTGCCGCATGGGCGACAAGGTGGCGGCCGGCTCGGGCTATTACGGCGGCCAGATCATGCCGCACATCACCGAGGAGGTGAAAGCGCCGCTGATCCTGCACTTCGGCGAGAACGACAAGTCGATCCCGCTGCAGGACGTGCGCAACATCGCCGAGTCCCATCCGGAAGTCGGCGTGCACCTCTACAAGGACACCGGCCACGGCTTCAACTGCGACCACCGGGCCGACTATCACGCCGAGAACGCCCGGGTCGCCAGGGAACTGACGCTGAAGCATTTCGCCGAGCACGTCGACGCCTGACGGCCCCCGCGCCTCGCGTCCATTGCGTGTCGGCGGCGACAGACATCCGATACTGACGTGTGCACGATTCGGTAACCACGGAGCGGGATGATGCTGTTCGCGGGTCGGGGAACGGCGCGGCGAGGCGCGGATTGTCTGAGCACATACATGCCAGGGAGATGGCGGCGAACCAGGTGATCTTCCGCGAGGGAGAAGCCGGCGACGACGCCTACATCCTGGAGAGCGGACGGATCGAGATATCCATGGGCGAGGGCGATGCGCAACGCGTGATCGCCGTGCTGGAGCCGGGCGAGATTTTCGGCGAAATGGCCCTGATCGCCAACGCCCCGCGCTCGGCCACCGCCACCACGATCGAGCCCTGCACGCTGCTGGTGCTGCGCCGCAACCGCCTGATGAAGCCGATCGAGACCGCCGACCCGATCATGCGGCTGACCATCCAGATGATGGTGGAGCGGCTCAACGACGCCTCCCGCTGGAAGGCCGGCCAGCCGCTGATCAGCCAGGGCAGCGAGGCCCAGCGCCGGGCCTTCGCCGAGGTGCGCGAACTGGCGCTGCGGCGCGTGCGCACCGAACGCGAGCTGCGCCGCGCCATCGAGAAGGACGAGCTGGCGCTCCACTACCAGCCGATCGTCGGTATCGCCGACGGCAGTCTGGCCGGCTACGAGGCGCTGATGCGCTGGAACCACCCCGAGCAGGGTTTCGTGCCCCCCGCCCGTTTCATCCCCCTGGCCGAGGAAAGCGGCATGGTGGTGCAGATGGGGCGCTGGGCGCTGGAGCGCGGCCTGCAGGAACATGCCGCGATCGCCGCGGTCTACCGCACCGTCCATCCCGGCCAGCCGCCGCCCTTCATCAGCATCAACGTCTCCGCCGCCCAGTTGCACGATCTTTCGGAAATCGACCGCTTCGCGGGCATCATCGAGGCCGCGGGCGTCGAGCCGGATCAGATCAAGCTGGAGATCACAGAGAGCCTGATGGCCGACGATCCCGAGCATGCCGCGGAGGCCCTCGGGCGACTCAAGGATCTGGGCGTCACGCTGGCCATCGACGATTTCGGCACCGGATACTCCAGCCTAAGCTATCTCCATCGCTTCCCGCTGGACACGCTGAAGATCGACCGCTCCTTCGTCAGCCGCATGGACCACGACATGGCCAGCCGCCTGCTGGTGCGCGCGATCGTCGACCTCGCCGCCGATCTCGGCCTGCAGACCGTGGCCGAGGGCGTCGAGACCGAGGCGGAATACGCCGAGCTTGCCGAACTTGGCTGCGACTTCGGCCAGGGCTATCTCATGGCACGGCCCTGCTCGGCGTCGGACCTGCGCGGTATGCTCGCGCAATCGGGACCGGACTGGCGCGGCTGGAACGCGGCTCAGGCCGCCCCCGCATAGGCGGCCAGTCCGGCGGCGAGATGATCGATCAGCGCGCGCACGGCCGGGCTGTTGCGCAGCCGCTCGTGGGTCGCCAGCCAGATCTCCAGCTCCAGGTCCAGCACGCCGGGCAGCACCGGCTCGAGCTCGGAGTCGCGGGCGGCCAGCGGCGCCTGGCAGCCGCCGATACCGTAGCCTGCACGCAGCATGGCGAGCTGGGCGGTCTCGGAATCGGTGCGGAAGGCGAAGGTCTCGGCGGAGACCGGCACGCCCTTCGCGGCCATCAGCTGCAGGATGCGCGGATTGCGGTCATAGCCGATCAACCGGTGCCCGGCGATGTCGCCGATGCCGGCCGGCAGCCCGTGGCGGGCGATGTAGCTTCGATGCGCGTAGAGACCCAGCCGGACCGTCGCCGCACGCCGCGCGACCACGGCGAGCTGTTCGGGCCGGACGGTCCGGACGGCGACATCCGCCTCCCGCGTCAGCAGGTTAAGCGGCTCGTTGGTCGAGACCAGCTCGATCTCGATGCCGGGATGATCCTCGGCGAAGGCGGTGAGCATGGGCGGCAGGACGGCCTCCGCCATCACCGCCGGGGCCGTCAGCCGTACCGGTCCGGCGATCGCGCTCTCCGAACCGCCCGCCGAGCGCTTCAGCGCCGAGGCGGCGGCAGCCATCGCCTCGGCATGCGGCGCCAGGCGGAGCGCCAGCGGCGTCGGTCTCATGCCGGAGCGGGACCGCGTGAACAGCGCCCCGCCCAGTTCCGCTTCCAACGCGTCGATGTGGCGGCCGACGCTGGGCTGCGAAAGCCCCAGCGCCCGCGCCGCCCCGGAGAGCCCGCCTTCCTTCAGGACCGCGAGAAAGCTCTGCAGGTGATTCCAGTCGAATTCCGCTTTCATACGAAAATGAATAGATAACTCACGAATTCAGTCAATTTCCATTCGTCACAGTCATGCGCATCTTCCCGTCAGGCCTTCGGGAACACGAAAGGAGCGAGCCATGACAAGAACCATCCTGATCATCGGAGCCACCGGCGGCGCGGGCCGCGCCGTGGCCGACGCCGCCCTGGCACGCGGGCATGATGTCCGGGCGCTGCAGCGCCGGCCCGAGGCTGCCGAACTCGACCGCCGCATCGAGATCCGCCGGGGCGACGCGATGAACGCCGCCGATGTGGCCGAGGCAGCACGCGGCGCCGACTTCATCTTCCACGGCGCCAATCCGCCGGGCTACCGGCACTGGGACAGGCTGGTGGAGCCCATGGCCATGAACGCCGCCATGGCGGCGAAGGCCGCCGGCGCGCGGCTGCTGCTGCCGGGCAATGTCTACAATTTCGGCCCCGACCAGTTCCCGCTCATCCACGAGGACGCCCCCCAGAACCCCATCTCGGCCAAGGGCGCGGTGCGCAAGGCGATGGAGCAGGCTGTGAAGGCCAGCGGCGCGCGCGTGACCATCCTGCACGCGGGCGACTATTTCGGCGTGCAGGCGCCGGCGTCCTGGTTCTCCAACGTGATGGCGAAGCCCGGGCGCACGCCCCGGCGCATCTACTGGCCCGGCGACCGGGCGAGCGGTCACGCCTTCGCGTACCTCCCGGACTATGCGGAGGCGTTCATGCGCCTGATCGAACAGGAGGACCGCATGGAAGATGTGGAGGACCTGAATTTCGCCGGTCATTACCTCGACCCGGGCATTCGCCTGGCCGAAATTGCGGCCCACGCCGCCGGCCTCGAGTCGCGGAAGATCAAGGCCTTCCCCTGGTGGGCGGTGCGCCTGGCCGCGCCATTCGTGCCGCTGTGCCGGGAACTGCTGGAAATGCGCTATCTATGGTTCACCGACGTGCGGCTGGACAATACCCGCCTGGAGGCCCTGATCGGGCCGGAGCCGCGCACCGCGATCGACGCGGCGGTCGAGGAAACCATGGGCCGGATGGGCTGCCTTCCGCACGGCGGCACTTGGAGCGCGGCCGAGCCATCCCTATTCTCCGGGTAACGTCTTTCCCGCCTCAGGAGTTTTCCCGCATGTCCGACCTTTCGCAGACCGACGAGCTGTTCTTCGCCCGCGCCGGGCTCGACCGCGCGAAGACCGAACGGCAGGTATCGGAGGCGTTGCAGGGGATGGACGACGGCGAGCTGTATCTGGAGTACAGCCAGTCGGAGATGCTGGCCTTCGATGACGGTCGCCTGCGCAACGCCAGCTTCGACACCGCCCAGGGCTTCGGGTTGCGTTCAGTCGCCGAGGAGGCTCAGGGGTATGCCCATGCCTCGGACCTGTCGGAGGAGGCTATCGGGCGCGCCATCGGCACGGTGCAGGCCGTGCGCCGCGGCCATTCCGGCTCCATGGCCGACGGCCCTGCCGGCACCAACCGCCTGCTCTACGGCGACGAGAACCCCATCGGCTCGCCCAGCTTCGCGGAGAAGGTGAAGCTGCTGCAGGAGATCGACGCCTATGCCCGCGCGAAGGACCAGCGCGTGCAGCAGGTCACCTGTTCCCTTGCCGGCTCCTGGAAGGCGGTGCAGATCATCCGCGCCGATGGCCAGCGCGCCGCCGACATCCGTCCGCTGGTGCGCCTCAACGTCTCCGTCGTCGTCGGCGACGGCGATCGTCAGGAAACAGGTTCCGCGGGCACCGGCGGCCGGACCGGCTTCGAAGCCTATCTGGACCCGGCCCGCTGGCAGGCGGAAGTCGACGAGGCGCTGCGCCAGGCGCTGGTGAATCTGGAAAGCGTCGCCGCCCCGGCCGGCGAGCAGACCGTGGTGCTCGGCCCCGGCTGGCCCGGCATCCTGCTGCACGAGGCCATCGGCCACGGTCTGGAGGGCGACTTCAACCGCAAGAAGAGTTCGGTCTTTTCCGGCCTGATGGGCCAGCGCGTCGCCGCGCCGGGCGTGACGGTGGTCGACGACGGCACCATCGAGGACCGCCGCGGCTCGCTCACCATCGACGACGAAGGCACGCCGTCCAGCCGCACGGTGCTGATCGAGGACGGCATCCTGACCGGCTACATGCAGGACCGCATGAACGCCCGGCTGATGGGCATGAAACCCACCGGCAACGGCCGGCGCGAGAGCTTCGCCCACATGCCCATGCCGCGCATGACCAACACGGTGATGCTGAACGGCGACCGCGATCCGGAGGAAATCCTGCGCAGCGTGAAGAAGGGCGTCTACGCCACCAGCTTCGGCGGCGGCCAGGTCGACATCGTCTCCGGCAAGTTCGTCTTCACCTGCACGGAGGCCTACGAGATCGAAGACGGCCGCATCGGCCGGCCGATCAAGGGCGCGACGCTGATCGGCTCGGGCGAGGAAGTGCTGAAGAAGGTCGCCATGATCGGCAACGACATGGCACTCGATCCCGGCATCGGCACCTGCGGCAAGGCCGGCCAGGGCGTGCCGGTCGGCGTCGGCCAGCCGACCCTGCGCATCGACGGCCTGACGGTCGGCGGCACGGGCTGAACCGGGGCGGCGGCGCCTCTCAGGCGGCTGCTTTCTCGGCCACGCCCGGATCCTTGGTGGCGGTGAAGCGGATCTGCGGCCAGTCCTTCTGGCCCCTGTCCAGGTGCCAGGCGTTGCGCGCCAGGTAGACCGGGTCGCCCTCGTGATCGTCGGCGATGGCGGTGTTGTTGGCGTCGCAGAACTTCTTCAGCTCGGCATGGCTGTCGGCGGAAACCCAGCGCGCGGTATACAGCTCGGCCGGCTCGAAGCGGACCGGGACGTTGTATTCCGAGCTGATCCGCTCCTGCAGCACGTCGAACTGCAGCGCGCCCAGCACCCCGACCACCCAGTCGGCGCCGAAGCGCGGCTTGAAGACGCGCGCCACGCCCTCCTCCGCCAGCTGCTGCAACGCCGCGCCCAGATGCTTGGCGCGCATGGGGTCGGTGGCCCGGACCCGCTGCAGCAGTTCCGGCGCGAAGCTCGGCACGCCTCGGAAACGCAGGTCCTCGCCCTCGGTCAGCGTGTCGCCGATGGAAAGCTGGCCGTGGTTCGGAATGCCGATGATATCGCCCGGCCAGGCTTCCTCGGTGGTGGCGCGGTCGCCGGCCAGGAACATCACCGGGTTGGAGACGGCGAGCGACTTGCCCGTGCGCACGTGCTTCAGCCGCTGGCCGCGTTTGAAATGGCCCGAGACCATGCGCACGAAGGCGACGCGGTCGCGGTGCTTGGGGTCCATGTTCGCCTGAATCTTGAAGACGAAGCCGGAGACCTTGTCCTCCTCGGGCTGGACCATGCGGACGTCCGATTGCAGCGGGCGCGGCGGCGGCGCGAAGGCGCCCAGCGCGTCCAGCAGGTCCTGCACGCCGAAGGCGTTCAGCGCGCTGCCGAAGAAGACCGGTGTCATGGTGCCGTCGCGATAGGCCTGGCGGTCGAAGGCCGGGCAGAGACCGCGCGCCATCTCTGCGGTCTCGCGCAGTTCCGCCGCCGGAGCCTCGCCCAGCAGCCGGTCGAGCTGCGCGTCCTCCAGGCCCTTCACCTCGGCGATGCGGTCGCCCTGCTTGTCCTTGGTGCGCTCCATAAGCACCAGCCGGTCGCCCATCAGGTCGTAACAGCCCTGGAAATCGCGGCCCATGCCGATCGGCCAGTTGGCCGGCGTGACGTCGAGGGCAAGATCCTGCTCGA
This sequence comes from Minwuia thermotolerans, assembly GCF_002924445.1. Taxonomy (NCBI): domain Bacteria; kingdom Pseudomonadati; phylum Pseudomonadota; class Alphaproteobacteria; order Minwuiales; family Minwuiaceae; genus Minwuia; species Minwuia thermotolerans. Next base: position 125,128 of record NZ_PIGG01000064.1, on the reverse strand, counting down.
TCTCGTCCATCAGCTCGAAGGGATCGCGCGCCTCCCGGTCCATCTTGTTGATGAACGTGATGATGGGCACGTCGCGCAGGCGGCAGACCTCGAACAGCTTGCGCGTCTGGGGCTCGATGCCGCGCGCGGCGTCGATCACCATCACCGCCGAGTCGACGGCCGTCAGTACGCGGTAGGTGTCCTCGGAAAAGTCCTCGTGGCCCGGCGTGTCCAGCAGGTTGAAGGCGTGGCCGCCATAGTCGAAGGTCATCACCGAGGCGGAGACCGAGATGCCGCGCTCACGCTCCATCTTCATCCAGTCGGAGCGGGTGCGCCGCTGCTCGCCGCGCGCGCGGACGGCGCCCGCGGCCTGGATCGCGCCGCCGAACAGCAGCAGCTTCTCGGTCAGCGTCGTCTTGCCCGCGTCCGGGTGGGAAATGATGGCGAAGGTCCGCCGCCGGGCGGTCTCGGTCTGGATGGTGGTCATGGCGGGGGACATAGTGGATTTCGGCCCGCGCGGGAAGTGCGGCGATACTTTACCGCCGCGCCCTACGCCCTTCGCACCGCTGCCGTCAGCAGCCCCGCGCCGATCAGGAAGCCGCCGCCGATGCGGTTGACCAGGCGCATGGTCGCGGGCCGTCGGAAGCGGGAGCGGAGCGTCCCCGCCGCCATGGCCCAGAGTGCGACATTGACCCCGGCGAGGATGACGAAAGTCGCCTCCAGCACGACGAACTGCATGAGCACCGGCGCGGCCGGGTCGACGAACTGCGGCACGAAGGCAACGAAGAAGACGATGCCCTTCGGGTTGAGCGCCGTGACGACGAAGCTCTGCAGGAAGACCGACCGCATGCTGGCCGGAGCGATGCTCTGTTCAAGCACCGCCGGATCGGGCTTCGACCGCCACAGCTTCACGCCGAGCCAGATCAGATAGGCGGCGCCCGCGAGCTTCAATACGGTGAACAGGGTCGCCGAGGCCGCCAGCACCGCGCCCGCCCCGGCCAGCGAGACCGTCATCGCGGTGAAATCGCCCAGCATGGTGCCCGGCACGGTGCCGAGCGCGGTCCGCCGGCCGCCGTTCAACGCGTGCGAGACCGCCAGCATGACCGTCGGTCCCGGCACGGCGAGCAACGCCGCGCTGGCGAGGACGAAGGCGATCCAGAGTTCGAGGGGCATGGGCGGGGCTCCGTTGATGCGGTCATCCGACTGAATGCAGATGCCGGCGCGGGCCGCAAGCCTATTGATCCACCTCGATCTCGAGCGCGAGCAGGATCGCGCTCCAGCTCTTGCCGTGGCCGTCAAGGTTCAGCGAGCCGTTGACGCCGCCGTCCAGCGCGCCTTCGAGAACGAAGTTCAGGCCGTGCAGGTGAGGCAGTTCGTAACGCGTGACGCGTCCCTTCACCTGAGCGCCGAAATGGGCCTTCACCGCCTCGGCGGTGACCTGGCCGCGGACCAGTCCCCAGTCGGCGGGGTCGAACACCCAGAGCGAGATGTTGGAGGTGTCGCCCTTGTCGCCCGCGCGGGCGTGAGCGATCTCGCGCAGTTCGATCCGGCGGGTCATCGGGTCCGCACCGGGATGGCAAATGACACGGCGTCCTGGGGCTCGACCCCAGGACCCAGTCTTTGTGTTCGCTGGACCCTTGGATCAAGTCCAGGGGCGCCGGGAAAGAATTGCGGGACGCTCACCCGAACACCTCCACGCGCGTGGGCACGTCGGAGCGCGGCAGGAAGGCGTCGTGGGTGACGACCGACGGCGTGACCCGCCCGCGGAAGCCGCCGCCGCCCGCCGGGCCGCAGCAGAGCAGCGATTCAACCTCCCAGAGCAGCATTTCCGCCCGTTCGCGCTCGCGGAAGCGGCCGGCAACGCGGAGACGCACATCGGTCCCCTCGGGCGCGACGCCATGGTCGTGATGCCGGTGCAGTGACTGCACCCCGATCAGGTCGAGGCGCAGTTCCTCGGTGAAGCCGTGCACGCGGCGGAGCCGTTCCTCCGCCACCTCGCCGGCCAGCCGGGCCCGGCCGGCGGCGCCGCGGCCGGCATAGGAGACCTCACCCTCGGCCAGGAAGCCGCCGTCGAAGGCGACGGTGACCTTCAGCGTCTCCGGCCGGGCGGTTCCGTCCGCGCCGGAGAGCGCCACAACGTCGCCGCCCCGGTCATCGAGATGCACGCCCGAGAAGTCGGCGGTCACGTCCGGCGTCAGGTAGCGCCCCGGGTCATGGACCTCGTAGAGAAGCTGTTCCCTGACGGTCGCCGCCGTGACCATGCCGCCCGCGTCCGGCAGCTTGGTCAGTTCGAACGTGCCGTCGGCGGCGACCTCGGCCAGCGGGTAGCCGACCCGGGCGAGGCCGGGCACCTCCTTGTGGCCGGGATCGGCGAAATAGCCGCCCGTGACCTGGGCGCCGCATTCCAGCAGGTGCCCGACCAGGGTGCCTGCGCCCAACAGCGGCCAGTCGTCCGCCGCCCAGCCGAAGCTGTGGCGCAGCACCGAGAGGAACAGCGCCGGATCGGCGATGCGCCCACCGATCACCAGCGAGACGCCGGCTTCCAGCGCCGGCAGCAGGGCGTCGGAACCGAGATAGGCGTTGGCGCCGAACAGTTCCCGGTCAACGTCGGCGACGCTCAGCCGGCCGCCGTCCAGCGGCGTCTCCGGCCCGATCAGCGCGGTGACATCATCGCCCAGCACCGCGGCGGTGCGGCCGCCGTCGACGCCAAGCGCCATGGCGACCTCGGCCGCGCGGCGCGGATTGGCGACGCCCATGTTGGTGACGATGGTGCAGCCGCCAGCGATGCAGAGCGGCCAGACGGCCTTCAGCCGGGCTTCGAGCTGCGGGTTGAAACCCTTCGCCGGATCCAGCCTGCGGTCGCGATGGCCGAAGGCCAGCGTCCGCTCGCCCACGCATTCGAAGACCAGCGCATCGAGCCGGCCGTCACGGGCGAGATCGACGGCGCCGTCCAGCCGGTCGGCGGAGAACCCCGCGCCGCAGCCGATCCGGACGGCGCCCCCGGTCACTTCGCGAAGTCGTCGCGCGCGGCCCGCGCCGCCGAGAGCCCCCCGGCGAGCCAGCTCTGGTCGGCATCGGCATAGCTTGCGGTCTTGTTCAGCGCATTGGCGGTGTTGTTGACCGCCTCCTTGACCATGCGCACGGCGACGGCCGGCATGGAGGCGGCGCGCTCGGCCAGTTCGATCGCCTTGTCCTTCGCCTTGCCGTCCTCGGCGACCTCGTCGACCAGGCCCCAGTCGAGCGCCTGATCCGACTGCATCCGCTCGCAGAGGATGATGATGCGCTTGGCCCGGGCCGGCCCCACCAGGCGCGTCAGCCGCGGCTGCGCGTTCCACTGCAGGTTCAGGCCGATCTTGATCTCGGGCACGTAGAAGTAGCAGGACTTGCCCATCACCCGCCAATCCATCGCCAGCGGCAGGGCGAGGCCGGCGCCGACGGCGAGGCCTTCCATCGCCGCGACCGTGATCTGCGGCATAGTCTCCCAGGCGTCGCACATCTTGCCGCCGAGGAAGAAGCGGTCGCGGATCTGCACGTCCGTCATCCCCTCGGTCTGCCACATCTCCGTGTCCGTCAGGTCTGCGCCGGACGAGAAGTACTTGTCGTTGCCGGCGAGCACGACCGCCTGCGTCTCCTGATCGTCATGGAAGCTCTTCGCCACCTCGGTCATTTCCCGGATCAGCGGCGGGTTGAAGGCGTTGAGCTTCTCGCCCCGGTCCATGGTGACGACCGCGACCGGTCCCCGTTTCTCGATCTCGCAGAATTTCCAGCCCATCATTTCCTCCCCAGGTGAATGGCTACGCGCCCTGTCTAACCTTCCACCCAGGCGATGCGAAGGATATTCGTCGCCCCCGGCGTCCCGAAGGGCACGCCCGCCGTGATCACCAGGCGCTGGCCGGATTCGGCCAGTTTCTCCCGCTTCGCGATGCGGCAGGCGCGGTCGACCATGTCGGCGAAATCGCGCGCGTCCTCCGTCAGGACCGGCCTGACGCCCCAGGCCAGCGCCAGCCGCCGGGAGGTCTCCAGCCTGGGCGTCAGGCAGAGGATCGGCTTGGCCGGGCGTTCCCGGGCAGCGCGGAACGAGGTCGAGCCGGATGTGGTGTAGGTGACGATGGCCGCGGCATTGACGGTCTCCGCGACCTGGCGGGCGGCGGCGGTGATGGCGTCGGCGGCGGTCGCCTCCGGCACTGCGCGGTCGGCCTCCATCATGGTGCGGTAGTGGACGTCGTTCTCGGTCGCCTGGATGACGTCGTTCATCGTGGTGACCGCCTCGACGGGGAACTCGCCCACCGCCGTCTCGGCTGACAGCATCACCGCATCGGCGCCGTCATAGACGGCGGTCGCGACGTCGGAAACCTCGGCCCGGGTCGGAAACGGGCTGCTGATCATGGATTCGAGCATCTGGGTCGCCACCACCACGGTCTTGCCAGCGGCCCGGGCCTGGCGCACCAGAGACTTCTGGAGCACCGGCACACGCTCCACCGGCGTTTCCACGCCCAGGTCGCCGCGCGCGATCATGACGCCGTCGGAGAGGTCGAGGATTTCCTGAAAGTGCTCGACGGCCGACGGCTTCTCAATCTTGGCCATGACCAGGGCCTGCCCGCCGGCCAGCTTGCGCGCCTCGGCCACATCCTCGGGACGTTGCACGAAGCTCAGCGCCAGCCAGTCGACGCCCAGTGAGATCGCGAACTCCAGGTCCCTGCGGTCCTTGTCCGACAGCGCCGCCAGGGGCAACACGACGTCAGGCACGTTGACGCCCTTGTGGTTGGAGAGCTTCGAGCCCTGCAGCACCTCGGTTTCGGCCGACTTGCCATCGCAGTCCAGCACCTTCAGCCGCACCCGGCCGTCGTCCAGCAGCAGGTGCGATCCCTTCTCCAGCACCTTGAAGATCTCGGGATGGGGAAGCTGCACCCGCTTTTCGTCGCCCTTGGCCTCATCCAGATCGAGACGCAGCTTGCGGCCGCGCTTCAGCTCGATGCCATCATGCTGGAACTCGCCGATCCTGAGCTTGGGCCCCTGCAGGTCAGCCAGGATGCCGATGGGATGACCCCGCGCCTCCTCCAGCGCGCGCACGACGCGGTGCCGCCGCCGATGATCGGCATGGCTGCCATGGCTGAAATTGAAGCGGAAGACATCAACGCCGGCGTCGAACAGGCTGGCGATGCGCGCCGCCGTCGAGGTGCCGGGCCCCAGCGTGGCGAGGATCTTGGTCTGGCGGTTACGGTGCATGGAACTTTCCCGCTCTTGAACGAATGATGATCGCACGGAAGTCGTTGACGTTGGTGAATGTCGGGCCGGTTGCGACAAGATCGCCCAGCCGTTCGAAGGCCCGGTGCGTGTCGTTGTCCGCCAGCGCCCGGCCGAGATCGATTCCGGCTTCCCGCGCCCGGAACCGGGTCGACGGATCGACGATCGCTCCGGCGGCTTCGCCGGCCCCGTCTACGCCGTCGGTATCGGCGGCGAGCGCGCTTATCCCGCCTGCGCCATCCAGCGCCAGGGCCAGCGCCATGGCGTATTCACGGTTCGGGCCGCCGAGCCCCTCGGCGTTCCGCACCGTGACCGTCAGCTCGCCGCCCGAGAGGATGAGGCTGTCGCCCGGTTCGTGCTGAAGTCTGCGCGCCATGTCGGCGTGGCCGGGGGCGACGTCGCGGGCTTCCCCTTCCAGCGTGTCACCCAGATCGATCACCCGCAGCCCTTCGGCTTCGGCCAGCGCCTTCGCGGCATCCAGAGCATCGCGGGGCCGCGCGATCAGGCGGTAGTCGGTCAGTGGGAAGACGCCATCGGGCGCGTCGGACGACGCCTCGAGATGACGGCGCACCTCGGCTGGCGCCTCTATCCCGTATTTCGCCAGCACCGCCAGCGCATCGGCCGGGGAGGTCGGGTCGGGTACGGTGGGTCCCGACGCGATCACCGCCGGATCGTCGCCGACCACGTCCGAGATCGCCAGGGTGACGACCTTCGCCGGCGCCGCGGCGCGGGCCAGACCGCCGCCCTTGATGGCCGAAAGCCGGCGGCGGACGGTGTTGATCTCCCCGATCGGGGCGCCGCAGCGGAGCAGCTCCCGCGTGACCTGCTGCTTGGCCGCCAGGCTGACGCCTTCCACCGGGCAGGTCAGCAAGGCGGAACCGCCGCCGGACAGCAGGCAGATGACCTGGTCCTCGGGGCCCAGGCCGGTGACCAGATCGAGTATCTCGCGCGCCGCCGTCAGACCCCGCTCGTCCGGGACCGGATGTGCGGCTTCGACCACCCGGATATGGCGGGTCGGGCGGGCGTAGCCGTCGCGGGTGACAACCAGTCCCTCCACGTCGCCGTGCCATGCGGCCTCGAATGCCTCCGCCATGGCGCCCGCGGCCTTGCCCGCGCCCACGACCACGGTCCGTCCGTCCCCCGGCGATGGCAGGTGACCGCCAAGGCAGTTCGCCGGCCGCGCACGATCGACCGCAGCCTCGAACAGCCTCAGCAGACAGGCCCTGTCCACTTCCCTGGCACCCATGCGAACTTCCCACCGTACTCTGCACCCGTTGCGCGCAGCACCATAGGAACTCGCACTGGCCTCCGCCACGGCGAAGGAAGACGATATCGGCTGCAGGCGGTGACCTAGCGCATGCGAAATTGCTGTTAGGATCGGAAACAGCATGGGAGGACCGGGATCGCGAATGGCCGGATTGAGCACATTCTGGGTGGCGCACGATCGAGGCGAGTCGCCCGAGGCCGTGCAGATCCGCGTCCAGCAGATGGCGGTTATCGTCCGCCGCGCGCCGCTGATGTTCCTGGCCGTCGCCGTCAACGCCATCCTGACGGCCGCCATCGGCGCCGACGCGCAGGACCGGGAAATCGCCATCGCCTGGGCGGGCATGCTCACGGTGCTCTCCGGGATCGGCTACCTGCAATGGCGCACGCGGCGCCTTTCGCAGACGCCGGACTATGTCAGCGACCGCGGGCCGCGCCGCCTGGCCAGGATCGCGGCGGTGCAGGGCCTGCTATGGGGCGGAGGGGCCGCCATCCTGATTCCGGAGGCGCCCGTCCCCGAACAGGTCATCATCGGCCTCATCGTCGCCGGCATGGGCGCGGGCGGGGCCACGGTGCTGTCGGTGGTGCCGCTGGCGGCCATCGGCTTCACGGTGGGCTGCGTGCTGCCGGTGGCGATCCGGTTCGCACTGATCGGCGACGCCATCTACCTGATGCTGACGGCGATGAACCTGCTGTTCATTCCGGTCCTGCTGGTGATGGCGCGCAGCGTCTATATCTCCTTCGTCGATTCGATCCGCGCGAGGGTTGCCAACGACGAGTTGCTGACGGAACTGTCCGAGGCCCGCATGAGCCTGCTCGACGCCATCGCGCACAGTTCCGAGGGATTCGCCCAGTTCGACGAGGACGACCGCATGGTCGTCGCCAACGACCGCTTCGCCGACTTTCTGGGTATCGACCACGAGCGGATGAAGCCGGGCACGGCCTTTGTCGACATGCTGCGCCACGCCGCCCTGCCCCGGCGGGTGGAGGAAGGCGAGGTCAGCCGCACGTCCTGGATCGAGGAGACGATGGCCGCGCGCAGCGGTCCGGGCTCGGCACAGGTGGAGGAGATGGCCGACGGCCGCTGGGTCGGCGTGTACCACAACCGCACCAGCCGTGGCGGCATGGTATCCACCGTGGTCGACCTGACTGCGATGAAGCAGAACGAGACGGAACTGGTCCGCGCCAAGGTGGAAGCGGAAGCGGCCGACCGCGCCAAGTCGGAGTTCCTGGCGCTGATGAGTCATGAACTCCGCACGCCGCTGAACGCCATTCTCGGGTTCGCCGAACTGTTCATGGACGAAGGTTTCGGTCCCCTGCCCGATCCGCGCTACCGCAAGCACGCCAGCGATATCCACGCCAGCGGCGCCCACCTGCTTGAGATCATCAACGAGATCCTCGACCTGTCGAAGATGCAGGCAGGCTATTTCGAGCTGCAGGAGAGCATCGTCGACCTGACCGAGCCGGTCCGCTCGGTCGTGCGGATGCTGCACGAGCGCGCCGACCGCAAGCACCTGCGGCTGGTCACCGACTTCGACCCCCAGGTTCCGCCCGTCGTCGCGGACCAGCGGACGGTGAAGCAGATGGTCATCAACCTGGTCGGCAACGCCATCAAGTTCAGCCGCACGCCGTCCGACATCCGCATCAGCACCCAGTTGACGGACAGCGGCGAGGTGGCCATCGCGGTCGCCGATCGCGGCATCGGCGTCGCCGCCGCCGACATCCCAAGGATTCTCCAGCCGTTCGGGCAGGTCGAATCCGTGATCAACCGTCACGAGCAGGAAGGGACCGGCCTCGGGCTCTATCTGGTCAAGCAGTTGATCGAACTGCATGGCGGACGCATCGAGTTCCGCTCGGAGCCCGGCCGGGGCTCGACGGTCACGTTGTTCCTGCCGGCCGAGCGCCGGGTCGACGCGGCGGCGCAGTAGGCGTGGATCAGGGCTGCTCCGGCGCCATGATTTCCACCGTCTCCCCGCCGCGCACGGCGCGGTAGAAACAGCTCCGGCGGTCGGTGTGGCAGGCCGGGCCGGTCTGATCGACCAGCAACAGCAGCGTGTCCCCGTCGCAGTCGTAGCGCAATTCGACCAGGCGCTGCACATGGCCCGAACTCTCGCCCTTGCGCCAGAACGAGCGCCGCGAACGCGACCAGTAGCAGACCCGGCCGGTGGCCAGCGTCTCGGCGATGGACGCGGCATTCATCCATGCCATCATCAGCACCTCGCCGGTGTCGTGCTGCTGGGCGATCGCCGGCACCAGGCCGTCGTCGTTGAACGCGATCTCGTCGATGAAACCCGGCTTTTCCGTCATGTTGCGCCTCCGTCCGGATGGGCGGAGACCTACGCGCCGGCGGCCGGCTCGGCAATGGGGAAATGGCAGGCGACGCGGTGGCGGGGCGCGATTTCGGCCAGCGGCGGCTCGACGTCCGCGCATTTCCGCTCTGCCCTGGGGCAGCGGGTGCGGAAGCGGCAGCCCGAGGGCGGATTCATCGGCGAGGGCAGTTCGCCCGACATCAGGTTGACCGGGTCGGGCCGGACGCCGGGGTCGGGTTCCGGCACCGCCGCAAGCAGCGCGCGGGTGTAGTGGTGGCGTGGATGGCGGTAGAGCGCCTCCGAATCCGCCTCCTCGACGACCTTGCCGAGATACATCACCGCCACCCGGTCGCAGATGTTCTTCACCACCGCCAGGTCGTGGCTGATGAACAGCATGGTCAGGTTGTAGCGATCCTTCATGTCGTGCAGCAGGTTGAGAATCTGCGCCTGCACCGAGACGTCCAGCGCCGAAACCGGCTCGTCGCAGATCAGCACTTCCGGGTCCAGCACCAGCGCCCTGGCGATGGAGATGCGCTGGCACTGGCCGCCGGAGAACTCGTGCGGGCGGCGGTCCAGGGAGATTTCCGAGTCCAGGCCGACCGCCTCCAGCGCCTGGACGACCCTTTCCCGGCGCGAACCCCGGTCGCCCCAGCCGACCACTTCCAGCGGCGCGGCGACAATTTCCAGCACCGTGCGCCGCGGATTGAGGGAGGAGACCGGATCCTGGAAGATCATCTGCAGCTTCGGGCGGACCGCGCGCAGCGCCTCCCCGCGGGCCCTGGTCAGTTCCATGCCCTGCAGCCGGACCGAACCCGAGGTGGGGCGCGGCAATTGCATCACCGCCCGCGCCGTCGATGACTTGCCGCAGCCCGATTCGCCGACCAGCCCCAGCGTTTCGCCCGCGCGCAGCGTGAAACTCACCCCCGAGACGGCCTGAACCGGACCGAATTCGACCACCAGGTCCTCGACCTCCAGCATGGTCTCCGTCATGCCGGCGCCTCCTGCTTCAGGGGCTTGAAACAGGCGAACATGTGGTTCGGATCGTTGGAGACGCGCTCCAGCCGGGGTTCCGACTGGCGGCAGACCTCATCGGCATAGGGACAGCGCGGCGCGAAGCGGCAGCCGGGCGGCGGCGCGATGAGATTAGGCGGCCGGCCGCCGACGGTCTCCAGGCGCTTGTGAGGCGGATCCTCCAGCCGGGGAATCGAGCGCAGCAAGGCTTCGGTGTAGGGCATGCGCATGTCGGCGAACAGTTCCGACGTCGCGGCCCGCTCCACCACCCGGCCGGCATACATCACCGCGACGTCGTCGGTCCGTCCGGCGACCACGCCCAGATCGTGAGTGATCAGGATCATCGCCATCTGCCGCTCGCGGGACTGCCGCGCCAGCAGGTCGAGGATCTCCGCCTGCACGGTGACATCGAGAGCGGTCGTCGGCTCGTCGGCGATCAGCAGCTTGGGCTGGCAGGCCAGCGCCATGGCGATGGCGACGCGCTGGCGCATGCCCCCCGAGAGCTGGTGCGGATAGGCGTGGACGCGCTCCTCGGGCTGCGGGATGCCCACCGCCTGAAGAAGGTCGACCGCCAGATTGCGGGCCGCGGACTTCGACATGCCGAGATGCCGGATCGGCCCTTCGGAGATCTGCCGGCCGACGGTCATCACCGGGTTCAGCGAGGACATCGGATCCTGGAAGATCATCGCGACCTCCGGCCCCCTGATCCGCCGCAGGTCCCGCTCCCGCATTTCCAGCAGGTTGCGGCCGTCCAGCACGATGCGGCTGTCACGGCCAATCCGCGCATTCGACGGCCACAGCCCCATGATCGTCCGCGACAGCACCGACTTGCCGCAGCCCGATTCGCCGACGATGCCGACGGTGCGGCCGTGGCCAAGCTCCAGGTCGACGCCGTCGACGGCCCTGAGCCGGCCCATCGGGGTCTCGAAATGGACGCTGACATTCTCCAGCGACAGCAGCGGCGCGCTCAAAGCCGGCTCTCCCGGGTGTCGCCCAGATTGCGGAGCTGATCGCCGATCAGGTTGAAGGACAGGACCGTCAGGCACATCACGCCGGCGGGGATGAAGGTGATGTGCGGCGCCTCCTGCAGATAGTCGCGCCCCGATTCGATCAGATTGCCCCAGGACACGGCCGGCGCCTGGACGCTGAGGCCCAGGAAGCTCAGCACGCCCTCCACCACGATCAGCACCGCCGTCACCAGCAGACCATAGACCAGCATCGGGACCAGCACGTTGGGCAGCAGTTCGCGCACCAGGATGCGCAGGTCGCTGGCCCCGCTGGCCCGGGCGGCCAGCACGAACTCGCGCTGGGCGAAGGAGAGCGTCGTTGCGCGGGCGACGCGGGTGAAGGCCGGCACCGACAGAAAGCCCAGCGATATGATGACGTTGGGGATCGTCGCCCCGGCGTAGAAGATCACGGCGGTCAGCAGCACCAGCGCCGGAAAGGCAAGGATGACGTCGATGCCGGCGACGACCGCGGCCTCGATCCAGCCCCGGTAGTAACCGGCGGTCATGCCCAGCGTGCCGCCGATCAGCAGGCCGATCAGCGGCGCCAGCAGGCCGATCATCAGCGAGGTCTGGCTGCCCTTCAGCAGGCGCGAGAGAATGTCCCGGCCGAGATTGTCCGCGCCCAGCCAGTAGGTGTATTCGACGAATTCCTCCGAGCCCTGAAGCGCCTGTTCGCCGACGGCGCCCGGCGGCGCGGCAGGCGAGAGAAAATCCATGCTGTCGTGCTGCGCCACGGGAAGGAAATCCGCCGTCAGGGCGCCGAGACACATCAGGCTCAGCCAGACCACCGAAAGCCAGAAGGCGAGGCCAAGGCGCCGTCGCCGCGGCCGCAGGGCGACTTCCTCGACGGCCTCAGCCATGACCGCGCTCGACCCTGACGCGCGGATCTATGGCAGCGTAGAGCATGTCCACGGTGAAGTTGATCACCGTGTAGAACACCGCGATGAACAGCACGCAGCCCTGCACCATCATGAAGTCGCGCGCGAAGATGTTCTCCACCAGCAGCCGCCCCAGCCCGGGCAGCGCGAACAGCGTCTCGATGACCAGCGCGCCGCTCATCACGTTGGCGACCTGCAGCCCGAGGATCGTCAGCAGGGTGAAGGAGGCCGGCCGGAGCGCATGGCGGAACAGCACGCTCGCCGGCGGCAGGCCCTTGGAGCGCGCCATGGCGATGTAGTCCTCGCGCAGCACGCCGATCATGTCGGAGCGCAGCACCCGCATCAGCACCACCCATTCGGCGGCCGCGATGGCCAGCGCCGGCAGGATCATCGAACGCAGGTTCGCCCACAGGCCGTCGGAGATGCGCTGATAATCGGTGGCCGGCAGCAGATCGAGTTGCAGGGCGAAGACATAGATCAGGATCAGACCGAAGACGAAATTCGGCACAGAGACGAAGACGAAGCCGATCGTTGTGATCGCCTTGTCCCGTGCGGTGTTGGCCCGGTACGCCGAGTAGAGTCCCAGCGGTATCGCCAGCAGAACGGCGATGATCTGCGACAGGACCATCAGTTCCAGCGTCACCGGCAGGCGGGCGAAGATTGCTTCCAGCACCGGCTCGCCGGTGCGGATGCTCGCGCCGAAATCGCCGGTGAGGCAATTGCCGATCCATTCCAGATAGCGGATCGGCAGCGGATCGTTGAGGCCCAGTTCCTCGCGGATCTGATTGATCTCTTCCAGGGTCGCGTCCTCGCCGGCGATGGCATAGGCCACGTCGCCGGGCAGCAGGCTGATCATCAGGAATGTCAGGACGGAGACGGCGAACACCACGCCGACAAGGCGCAGCAGCTTGCGCGCGACGAAGTTCACGTACCCGCCCCGTTGGTTCGGCGCGCGGCCGGACCAGCCCTGGACATCATCGTTACCTCCCTGAGGCGGTTCTTTTGTTCGACCGCGTCTCGTTGGAAGGATTTTGAGCCGAAAGACTCGCCCGGCGCAACCCGCGTCGCCGCAGGGGCAATCAGGTCACACGCGTTCCAGCACCACGGCGATGCCCTGGCCGACGCCGATGCACATGGTGCAGAGCGCGTAACGCCCGCCGGTGCGGTGAAGCTGATTCACCGCGGTCAGCACCAGCCGCGAACCGGAGGCGCCGAGCGGATGGCCCAGCGCAATGGCGCCGCCATGGGGATTCACGTGATCGGCGTCGTCGGGCAGGCCGAGCTGGCGCGTCACCGCCAGCGCCTGCGCGGCGAAGGCCTCGTTCAGCTCTATCACGTCCATGTCGGCAATGCTCAGGCCGACCTTCTCCAGCACCTTCTGCGACGCCGGGGCCGGACCGATGCCCATGATCCGCGGCGCGACGCCAGCGGTCGCCATGCCCAGGATGCGCGCCCGGGGCGTCAGCCCGTGCTTCGCCGCCGCCGCCTCGCTGGCCACGAACATGGCGCAGGCGCCGTCATTGACGCCGGAGGCGTTGCCGGCGGTGACGGTGCCGCCTTCGCGGAACGGCGTCGGCAGTTTCGCCAGGCTCTCGACCGTGGTTTCGCCGCGGATATGCTCGTCATGCTCGACAACGATGGCGTCGCCCTTGCGCTGCGGGATCGTGACCGGCGCGATTTCCTCGGCGAAAATCCCATCCTTCTGCGCCTTCGCGGCGCGCTGCTGGCTGCGGGCGGCGAAGGCGTCCTGGTCCTTGCGCTTGACCTGAAATTCCTCGGCGACGTTCTCGGCCGTCTCCGGCATGGAATCGATGCCGAACTGCTTCTTCATCTTCGGATTGACGAAGCGCCAGCCGATCGTCGTGTCGTAGATGTCCGCCGAGCGCGAAAAGGCCGTCTCCGCCTTGCCCATGACGAAGGGCGCACGGGTCATGCTCTCGACGCCGCCGGCGATCATGAAACCGGCGTCGCCGGCCTTGATGGCTCGGGCGGCGGTGCCGACGGCGTCCATTGAGGAACCGCAGAGCCGGTTGACCGTGGAGCCCGGCACGGACTGGGGCAGTCCGGCCAGCAGCAGCGCCATGCGGGCCACGTTGCGGTTGTCCTCGCCGGCCTGATTGGCGCAGCCGTAGATCACGTCGTCCAGCGCCTCCCAGTCGACGCCAGCATTCCGCTGCACCAGCGTCGCGATCGGATGCGCAGCCAGATCGTCCGCCCGGACCGACTTCAGCGCCCCGCCGAACCTGCCGAACGGCGTGCGCGCCGCCTCGCAGACGAAAGCTTCGGCCATGGCGATATCCTCCCGGTTGCCGTCTCGGATCACGTTTCGCTGCGAAACCTAGATCGGCCGCAGCGAATAGGGAACCCGCCTTGCGCCGGCGGGCACGGCGGCCATGCAGCCAGCCGTCGGCCGAGTTCTGAGCCCCGTCTGAACCGAGAATGAACCGTCGGTTGGAAGGGGGTTCAGGCGCGATGGCCATTCTCCCTGCCGACAAGACGGGAAGAAGGAGAATTCGCCATGAAACCGCTGAAGTCCCTCGCGATCCTTCTGGGTCTCGGCCTCGCCGGCGGCGCGTCCGCCGCACCATCGCAGCCCCCTCCCGTACCGGCCCTGGCCGAGGCCGCGGAAGTCGACTTCGAAATCCGCCTCGGCATTCCGGGTCTGGAGCGCCACGACGACCGCACCGACCGCCGCCTGATCACGCCGCGCCGCGCCGTCCGCATCGCCAACGCCCGCGTGCCGATGCGGGTCCGCTCCGTCGACCGCACCGGCCGCGCCTTCGTCGTTCACGGCATGACCCGACGGGGTCCCGTTTCCGTGTCGGTGCACCGCTTCACAGGCAAGATCATCGACGTCGACTTCGGCCACGACCGCCGGGCACGTCGCCACCGGGGTATCTCGGCCGGGCGCGCCGCCGACATCGCCACCGCCCGGCTGCCCATGCGGGTCAACGCCATCGCGCCGCGCGGCCGCGTCTACGAGGTCCGGGGCTTCAGCCGAGCGCACGGCCCCGTCACGGTCAAGGTCGACCGCTTCACGGGCCGCATCGAGGATGTCGACTACGCCCGCGGGCCTCATGGCTCCCGCTTCGGCCACCGGGACCGGGACGCCGACCACCTTGAAAGGCGCAGGGGCGGACTGGATATTATCGTCCGGAACAGCGACGATGACGACGACCGGCGGCGAGGCGACGAACGCCGCCGCGAGAATCCGCGCGACGTCGGACCCTGACGAAGAGAGAGGCGTACATTGCACCGCAGTCTCACATTCGCGCTGGCCTTGCTCGCCGCCCTCGCGGCGGGCGGGACCGGGTTCGCGAAGCCTGACGACGGCCGCCATTCGCCCGCACGGGGGTTCGCGGAGCGCTTCGCCGAGCCCGAACGGCGCGGCGGCGGCAACCCCTGGGAGCGGCGCGCCGAGAACGGCCGGCGGAAGGCGGACGAACTGCCGCTGTCTCAGATACTCCGGCGCATCCAGCAGAGCGAGGGCGGGCAGGCCGAGCAGATCCAGTACGCGGACGGCCGCTATGTCATCATGTGGCGCTATCCGGACGGCCGGCTGCAACGGCTGATCGCCGACGCCCGGACCGGACGTGTGAGCCAGGGAAGGTAGGACCATGCGGATACTTGTCGTCGAGGACGAGGCCTCCCTCAGGGAGGGGCTGAAGTCGACCCTGCAGCGCGTCGCCTATGCCGTCGATACCGCCGAAGACGCCGACGAGGCCGATATCCGCATGGATGTCGCGCCCTATGACCTGGTGCTGCTGGACGTGAACCTGCCTGGCCTGGACGGCGTCAGCCTGCTGAAGAACTGGCGGCGGAAGGGGGTGACGACGCCGGTGTTGCTGCTGACCGCGCGGGACGGCTGGCGCGAGAAGGTAGCCGGCATGGACGCCGGGGCCGACGACTACGTCACCAAGCCGTTCCATCAGGAAGAACTGCTGGCGCGGATCCGCGCGCAAATCCGCCGCGCCGCCGGCAAGGGCGTTTCCGTCCTCACCTTCGGCGACCTCGAGATCGACACCACCGCACAACGCGTCTTCATCGGTGGCCAGGACGTCCGGCTGACCGGTCAGGAATACAAGATCCTGAGCTACCTGGCCCACAATGCCGGACGCGTCATGTCCCAGTCGCAGATCATCGATCACGTCCAGGACGAGAACTCGGAGACAACCTCCAACGGCGCCGAGGTCCTGATCAGCCGCATCCGGCGCAAGATCGGCCGTCACTGGATCGAGACCATCCGCGGCCTGGGATATTCCTTCCGCCCCGATCCCGGACCGGCCGAATGACGGCAGCGGCCCGCCGGCCGTCCCTCACCCGGCGCATGATCCTGCTTTCGGTCGCCGGGGTGCTGCTGGTCACCGCGGTGTCGGCCTGGATCGGCGCCCGTCTGCTGGAACGGGAACTGGACGGCCTCAGGGACCGGGAACTCGGCCGTCTCGCCGATCACATCGTCCACGATCTGCGCGAGCAGGATCTCGCCGCCATCCGAGCGGGCGAGAGTATCGGTCCACCCCAGTTCGCCGAGATCTTCTCTGGCGCCTACTGGCAGGTGCGCCCGCTCGCCGGCGACGGTGAGCCGCTGCGCTCGCGTTCCTTGTGGGACACCGCGCTGCCTGCGGCAGCGGTACCCGACGGAGCGTCGGGCTTCGGCTTCGCCACCGGCCCGCTGGACCAGCGCCTCAGGATCTGGATCGGCCGTGTGAGCCGGCCCGAGGGTGACTTTCTGGTGCAGGTGGCCACCGACACCGCCGACTACGACCGGATCGGCCGGCTGATGACCCGTCTCGCCACCGGCGCCATGATCGCCGAGGGTGTGCTTGCGGTGCTCGCGGTCTCGGTGCTGGGCTTCATGAGCCTGCGCTCGATGCGGCGCTTCGCCGGCGAAATCAAGGCGCTGCGCAATGGGGAGCGCGAGGAGCTGAGCGAGGAAGTGCCGGCCGAGATCGCCCCCGCGGCGCAGGAGGTCAACGCCCTCAAGGCGGCGCAGAACCGGCTTCTCGCACGCGCGCGCGACCAGGCGGCGGGACTGGCCCATTCGCTGAAGACCCCGCTGGCCGTGATGATCCAGGCCGCCGAGAGCGACGACCGGGTGCCGTCCGAACTGGTCCGGACCCAGGCCGACCAGGCGCTGCGGCAGGTCAACCTGCACCTCGCCCTGGCCCGGTCCGCCGGGGGCGCCCACCGCAACGCCGCCACCGAGGTCGGCCCGGTGCTCGACGGGATCGCGCGGGTACTGGGTCCCCGGCTCGACGAA
This sequence comes from Minwuia thermotolerans, assembly GCF_002924445.1. Lineage (NCBI taxonomy): Bacteria > Pseudomonadati > Pseudomonadota > Alphaproteobacteria > Minwuiales > Minwuiaceae > Minwuia > Minwuia thermotolerans. The sequence goes on along the minus strand of NZ_PIGG01000064.1, from coordinate 108,177 downwards.
GCCGGTGTCGCGCTGGAAATTTCCGCTCCGGACGCCTTCCGCCTGCCGCTCGAGGAGGCCGATCTCTACGACGTTCTGGGCAACCTGCTGGACAACGCCGCGCGCCACGCCGAGCGCTCGATCCACGTCAGCGCCTTCGCCAACGGGACCGGGGACGTCGTCCAGGTCGACGACGACGGGCCGGGCCTCAAGCCCGCACAGGTCCGCCAGGCGCTGTCGCGCGGCCAGAGCCTCGACGGCGCGCCGGGACTGACGGGGCTGGGTCTGACCCTGGCCCAGGACATCGTGCAGAGCTATGGCGGCTCGCTGGAACTGACGCCCTCGCCGCTGGGGGGCCTCCGGGTCACGATCCGGATGGGCCGCGTCTGATCAGCTCTCCAGCCTGGACAGCACCATGTCGAGGCTCTCCTTGGCGTCGCCGAACAGCATCCGCGTGTTGTCCTTGTAGAACAGCGGGTTGTCGACGCCGGCATAGCCGGTGGCCATGGAGCGCTTCAGCACCACCGTGGTCCGCGCCTTCCAGCATTCCAGCACCGGCATGCCGGCGATGGGGCTGTTGGGATCGTCCTGGGCGGCCGGGTTGACGATGTCATTGGCGCCGATCACCAGAACGACGTCCGTCTTCGGGAAGTCCTCGTTGATCTCGTCCATCTCCAGCACGATGTCGTAGGGCACCTTGGCCTCGGCCAGCAGCACGTTCATGTGGCCGGGCAGACGGCCCGCGACCGGGTGGATGGCGAAGCGCACGTTGACGTTCTTCGCCCGCAGCCGCCGGGTGATCTCGGAGACCGTGCCCTGCGCCTGCGCCACGGCCATGCCGTAGCCCGGGATGATGATGACTTCGTTGGCTTCTGTCAGCATCTCGGCGACGTTGTCGTGGCTGGTCGCCACCGTCTCGCCCTCGACGTCGGCGGACGCGCCGCCCGCGGTGCCGAAGCCGCCCAGGATGACCGAAACGAAGTGACGGTTCATCGCCCGGCACATGATGTACGACAGGATCGCGCCCGAGGAGCCCACCAGCGCGCCGGTGACGATCAGCAGGTCGTTGCCCAGCATGAAGCCGGTCGCCGCCGCAGCCCAGCCGGAATAGCTGTTCAGCATGGAGACGACGACGGGCATGTCGGCCCCGCCGATGCCCATGATCAGGTGCGCGCCGACGATGAAGGCGATTACGGCCATGATCAGCAGCGCCCAGACCCCGCCATGATCCTCGACGCCCAGGAACATGTAGCCCAGCCAGATGCAGATCAGTACGGCGATCAGGTTCAGCCCGTGGCGGAATGGCAGCATCAGCGGCTTGCCGGATATCCGGCCATCCAGCTTGCCGTAGGCGATGATCGATCCGGTGAACGTTATCGCGCCGATGAAGACGCCGACGAAGATCTCCACCTCGTGGATGGTCTTCTCGACGCCGATGAAGACGTTGTTCGGATCGATATAGCTGCCGATGCCCACCAGCACGGCGGCGAGACCGACGAAGCTGTGCAGCATGGCGACCAGCTGCGGCATGCCGGTCATGGCGACGCGGCGGGCGACGTAGACGCCGATGATCGCGCCGATGATCATTGCCGGCGCGATCACCGCGTAGTTCGCGACCTGCGGCGCGGCGATGGTTGCGATGATGGCGATCGCCATGCCGACGATGCCGTAGATGTTGCCCCGGCGCGCGGTTTCCTGCTTCGACAGGCCCCCCAGCGCGAGGATGAACAGGATGCTCGCCGCGATATAGGCGACGGTAACGAGCCCTTGAGCCATGGGTCTCTACTCCTTCGCCTCGTCCTTGCGGAACATGCCGAGCATGCGCTGGGTTACCCAGAACCCGCCGCAGATGTTGATGGTGGCGATCAGCACCGCGACGAAGGCCAGCGCCGTCACGATCCATGACGGGCTGGAAACCTGGAGCAGGGCGCCGATGACGATGATGCCGCTGATGGCGTTGGTGACCGACATCAGCGGCGTGTGCAGCGCCGGTGTGACGTTCCAGATCACCTGATAGCCGACGAAACAGGCCAGCACGAAGACCGTGAGATGGGCCATGAAGTCGGCCGGCGCCACGGTCCCCAGTCCGAGCAGCGCGAGGGCGCCCGCCGCCATGGCGACAAGCGATCCCGCCCCCGGCCGCTTCTTCTCGGGTTTGGCCTCCGGTTTCGGCAATGGCGCCGCAGCCTTCGGTTTCGCCGCGACCTCGACGGCCGGCGGCGGCCAGGTGATCTCGCCGTCCTTGATCACGGTCGCGCCGCGGATGACCACGTCGTCCATGTTGTGGTTGGGCTGCCCGTCCTTCGCCGGCGTCAGGTCGTCCAGGAAGTGCCGCAGGTTGGAGGCGTAGAGCTGGCTCGACTGCGCCGCCAGACGGCTGGGCAGATCGACCAGACCGATGATGGTGACGCCATGACGGACCACCACCTGACCCGGTTCCGTCAGTTCGCAGTTTCCGCCCTGCTCGGCGGCCAGATCGACGATGACCGAGCCCGGCTTCAGGGTTTCCACCATGTCGGCAAGGATCAGCTTCGGCGCCGGCTTGCCCGGGATCAGGGCGGTGGTGATGACGATATCGACGTCGGCGCACTGCTCGCGGAACAGCGCCATCTCGGCGTCAATGAACTCCTTCGACATTTCCTTGGCGTAACCGCCCTGACCGGAGCCTTCCTCCTCGAAGTCGAGTTCGAGAAACTCCGCGCCCATGCTTTCGATCTGCTCCCTGACTTCGGGGCGGGTGTCGAAGGCGCGGACGACCGCGCCCAGGCCGCGCGCTGCGCCGATCGCGGCGAGACCGGCGACGCCGGCGCCGATGACCATGACCTTGGCCGGCGGCACCTTGCCCGCGGCGGTGATCTGGCCGGTGAAGAAGCGGCCGAAATGGTTGGCGGCCTCGACGACGGCGCGATAGCCGGCGATGTTGGCCATCGAACTCAGGGCGTCCAGCTTCTGCGCCCGGCTGATGCGCGGCACGGCGTCCATGGCGATCACGCTCGCCTTGCGGGCCGCCATCTTCTCCATCAGTTCCGGATTCTGCGCCGGCCAGACGAAGCTCATCAGGGTCTGGCCCTCGCGCAGCATCTCGGTCTCGTGGACGCCGGACGGATGCTGCTCGGGCGCGCGCACCTTCAGGACGATGTCGGAACTGGCCCAGACGTCGCGGGCGCTCTCCAGCACCTCGACCCCGGCTTCGCGATAGGCCTCGTCGGAGAAGTCGGCATGTTCGCCTGCGCCGCTCTCGACGGCGAGGCTGTAGCCGAGCTTCGCGATCTGCCGCGCGACGGACGGCGTCAGCGCCACACGCCGCTCACCGTCGTGCACTTCCTTCGGAACGCCGATCTTCATTGCCATGCGGACGGCCCCTCCATGAAACAAACCGCGCGAATATACGGTGCCGGGTGCATATTAGAAGGGTCCGAAAGCGACGGCGGGTGCTTGATTTCGTCGCGGTGCAGCAAATTACGCCGCTCAGCCGAAGGCGCCGGCCATCCTGACGCGGTAATCCCAGCTCATCATCCGCTCCGGCGTGATGCGGATTCGCGCCTCCTCGGCGTCCCTGCCAAGCAGCCAGCGGCCGAAGGCGTGATCCTCGTCGCCGCCGTAACGGCCATAGAGTTCCCGCAGCAGCGGCCCGCCATCGGGCAGGATCTCCGCCCGGCCCTGCCCGCGGACGCCGAAATAGGGCGGCGCGTCGCCGGCGATCTCGAAGCCGCAGCGGGGGTTGGATTCCAACGCCCGCACGATGGCGGCGGAGCGGGCCGATGCGCACCAGAGCGCGCCGTCCCGCCACAGGTACCAGACCGAGACGACCATCGGCCAGCCGGTGGCCCCGGCGGCGGAAAGGCGCAGCGGCAGGGCAGTCCGCGCCAGATGATCCTCGATCTCCGTTCTCGACCAGGGGCCTTTCAGCTTCATGGGGTAATCCTCTCCGGGTTCCGTGGCGTATCGGTCGCGAAACGGGAGCAACCGATGCGGGATATCATCAAGAGTATACGGCGCGGCGGCGTCCGTGGATGCCGCCGGCTCGCGGCGGCGGTCCTGATGACTGCCCTGGCGGCCTGCGCCGGGCACGAGCCCTTGCCGGCCAGCGACACCAACCCCGCCTGCGAAGGCTATTCCGGCGGCTATACGGAGCGGTGCTGAGGCGCATGCGGCGATCGGGGTGACACTGCGTCCCCGCACCGTGCTAAGGACGGAGCGCCTTTGACGTCGTGCCGGCGGAAAGCGCCGCCGGCTGCTGAACCAGAACCAGGGGAGCCCCGATCCGATGTCCGCCGGTCCCGTCACCGTACCCGCGATCCGCGCCCGCAAGGGCGGAACACCCATCGTCTCGCTGACCGCCTACGACTACCCCACAGCCCAGGCCATCGACGATCTGGTCGATTTCATCCTGGTCGGCGACTCGCTGGGCATGGTGGTGCACGGCCTGCCGACGACCCAGGGCGTGACGCTGGAGATGATGGCGATGCACGGCAAGGCCGTGATGCGCGGGGCGAAGCGCGCCCTCGTCGTGGTCGACATGCCCTTCGGCAGCTACGAGGAAAGCCCGGAAGCGGCGATCCGCAACGCCATGTGGCTGATGCGGGAGACGGGATGCAGCGCGGTCAAGCTGGAAGGCGGGACCGAAATGGAACGGACCATCCGCTTCATGACCGAGCGCGGTGTGCCGGTGCTCGCCCATGTCGGCCTGATGCCGCAGAAGGTCGCAATGATGGGCGGGTTCAGGACCCAGGGCCGCAACACGGAACTGGCCGACAAGGTTATGCGGGACGCCGAAGCGGTTTCCGCCGCCGGCGCATTCGCCACGGTGATCGAGGGCACGGTGGAGCCGCTGGCGCGCGAGATCACGGAAAAGATCGCCATCCCCACCATCGGCATCGGCGCCTCGCCGGCCTGCGACGGCCAGATCCTGGTGATCAACGACCTGCTGGGCCTGGCCAGCGACTACATGCCGAAATTCGTCAAGCGCTACGCCGAGACCTCGGCGACGATCCGCGAGGCGGTGAGCGCCTATGGAGAGGACGTGCGCGCGCGGCGCTTCCCCGGCCCCGAACACTGCTTCGGCGTGAAGAAGGGGTAGCGGTCACACCGCGTCGGCGAACTGCGCGGCCGGGACGATCAGCGGCGGCCCGTCCGGCGACTCGACACGCCTGAGTTCCAGCCCGAAGACCTCGCTCAGCAACGCGCCCGACATCGCCTCCGACGGGGGGCCCCATCCGGCCAGCCGGCCATCGCAGAGCACCGCGACCCGGTCGGCATAGCGCAGCGCGAGATTGAGGTCGTGCAGCACGGCGATGACGCCGAGCCCGCTGTCGGCCATGCGCCGGACCTGATCCATCAGGCTGTATTGATGCCGCAGGTCGAGGTTGTTCGTCGGCTCGTCCAGCACCAGCACCTTGCCTTCGGCCGCCGCTCCGGCGAAGGGCCAGAGCTGCGCCAGGGCGCGTGCCAGATGGCAGCGCTGCTTCTCGCCGCCCGAGAGGGTGCGGAAGTCGCGTTCGGCGAGCGCCTCCAGCCCCATGGCGCCGATCGCCGCTGCAGCGGCCGACAGATCATCGTCGCGGCCCGAGCGCCCGGCATGGGCGATGCGGCCCAGCAGCACGACTTCCATTACGCTGAAACCGAAGGCCAGATGCTGCTCCTGCCCGACGACGGCGCGGCGGCGGGCGAGGTCTGCGGCGGCGTAGCTGCCGATCGGCCGGCCATCCAGTTCGGCGACGCCGTCCTCGGGGCTCATGTCGCCGCTCAGGCAGCGGATCAGGGTCGACTTGCCGGCGCCGTTGGGGCCGACGACGGCGAGCAGGCTGCCGCCGTCGAGACGGAGCGAAACGCCGTCCAGCAGCTTCCGGTTCTGACGAACGACGGTGATATCTCGGGCCGTGAGCATGACCTAGAAGCCCGCTTGCCGGCGGCGGTAGAGCAGCCAGATGAAGAAGGGTCCGCCGATCAGGCTCATGACCACGCCGATGGGCAGATCGGCCGGCGAGGCGGCGGTACGGGCCACGGTATCGGCCAGGGTGATGACCAGCGCGCCCAGCAGCGCCGAGGCCGGCAGCAGGTAGCGGTGGTCGGGCCCGATCATCAGGCGCACGAGGTGCGGCACCGTCAGGCCGACGAAGGCGACGACGCCGGACATGGCGACCGCCGCCCCGGTCGCCAGCGCGACGAGCACAATTGCCCAACGCTTGGCCGCCTCGACGCCGATGCCGAGATGCCGCGCCTCCGATTCGCCGAGCGCGATGGCGTTGAGAAAGCGCGTCAGCCGCTGCAGCCCGACAAGCCCGATGGCCACGCAGGGCAGCAGGATCGTCACCTTCTGCCAGGTGGCCGAGGCGATGGACCCCAGCAGCCAGAAGTTCAGGTCGCGCAGTTCCCGGTCGTCACTCAGGAACATCATCAGCCCGACCACGGCGGCAGCGAGCGCGTTGAGCGCGATGCCGGCGAGCAGCAGCGTGGCGACATCCGTACCGCCGCCGCGCTGGGCAATGCCGTAGACCAGGGTGACGATCAGCAGTCCGCCGAGGAATGCGGCGAAGGGGATCGCGTAGGCTGACAGGCCCGCCGCCGCGCCGGTCAGCAGCGGCCCGCCCAGCACGATCATCATCACCGCGCCCATGGAGGCGCCGCTGGAGACGCCGATCAGCGCCGGGTCGGCCAGGGGATTGCGGAACATGCCCTGCAGTACCGCCCCGGATACGGCGAGCGCCGCGCCCACGCAGAGACCGAGGACCAGTCGCGGCAGACGGATTGCCATGAGGACCGCTTCCTCGCGCCCTTCATACGGGATGCCGAGATCCAGTCCCAGCAGCCGATCCGCGAGGATGGCCAGGATGTGGACCGCCGGCACGTCGATGGCGCCGGTCCCGGCGGCGCCGAGCGCCACCACCGCGAGCGCCGCTGCGAATCCCGCGATCCAGAGGCGGCGGACGCGGGCGCGGCCGCGCGCCCGTTCGGCCAGATCGAAGCCGCCCCGCGCCACGCCGGCCACGCCGCTCATTCCGCGTCCCAGGGACCGGCCGGGAGCTCGATATCCGGATGCAGCGCGCGGGCGAGCCGCGCCGCCGCCTCCGGCGTGCGCGGGCCGAAGCCGAGCAGCAGCAATCCGTCCATGGCCACCACACGTCCCGCCTCGGCCGCCGGCGTCGCCGCGAGGCCGGGCAGCGCCAGCAGGGCGGCCTCCCCGCCCAGCATGTCGACCGTGCGCCGCGTCACCAGGATCACGTCGGGCGCCAGCGCCACGCCGGCTTCGGGTGTGAGTGGGCGAAAATTGGTGAAATCACGGATCGCATTCCCGCCGCCGGCCATTTCGATGATGCCGGCGGCGGAGGTCTCCAGCCCCGCGACCAGCGGGGCGCCGGACCCGGTCGACAGCACGAACAGCACCCGCGGCCTTTCTCCGGTCGCGGCAACGGCTTCACGAACCTCGGCCCAGCGCGCCAGTATTTCGCTCTTCAACGCTTCGCCCGCCGCCTCCCGGCCCAGCGCAGCGGCGACGGTCTCGATCTTGGCCGCAACGCCCTCGATGTCGGGCTTGTCCGGCGCGGTCACCACCTCGACGCCGGCGGCGCGAAGCTGGGTCAGCGCCTCGGGCGGACCGGCGTCGGCCTCTGCCAGCACCATGTCGGGGGAGAGTGAGAGCACCGGTTCCGCCGACAGGGCGCGCAGATAGCCGACATCGGGCAGGTTGCGGACTTCCGGCGGATGGAAGCTGGTCGAATCCACGCCCACCAGCCGGTCGCCCGCGCCCAGCGCATGGACGATTTCGGTGACCGAGCCACCGGCGGAAACGATGCGCCGGGGCTCGGCCACTGCCGATGCCACGCTGCCGAACAGCAATCCGAGGGCAAGAAGGATCCGTCCGGTGCGTGCGGCGTGGAGTGGCATGCAAGTTCTCCTTGTCGGGCTACCAGCGCCGGGTCAGGGTCACGCGACCCTTGACGTTGCGGCCGGGTTCGAAGGCGTCGTTGAAGACGCGGGAATAGGCGCGGTCGGTGACGTTATCGATCCCGAGATCGACGCGGAGCTCGGTGTCCTCCGCCAGATTCCGCGCCCAGGCGAAGTAGAGGTCGTGGACGACGTAGCCCGCACGCTCGTCGGCGGCTGCGTCGACCTTGTCGAAGTCGAAGGCCCCCAGGGTGCGCACGCCGGCGATAGCGCCGAACTCGGGGAACTTGACGCCGAGGTCCAGGGTCACCTGCGCCGGCGTCAGTACGCCCAGCTTGCCGCCGTTGGTCAGGTCGTCGCCGTCGAGATTGCCGAAGCCGAAGGCGACGCGGGCGCGGCGGCTGTCATAGCGCGCCTCGATCTCGTTGCCCTCCAGCAGGGCCTCGGGAATGTTGACCGCCTGGGTGGTGCCGTCGCATGCCCCGGGGATGAAGGGATTGCAGTCGACGAAGGGCGTCGGCTGGTTCACCTGCAGGTCGATGAAGTCGTCGGCCCGGGTGCGGAAGCGCGTCGCCTTGAACTCGACGCGGTCGCCCTGTGCGAGCACGCTGGTGAACTCCAGTCCGAAGCCGATCTCCACCGTGGAAGTGCGCTGCGACTGCAGGTCGGGATTGGGGACGAAGCGGTTGACGACGCCGGCGCCGACCGGGATCTCGAAATGCACGCCGTCCAGGAAGGCCTCGTCGAAGCTGGGGGCGCGGAAGGCACGGGAATAGTTGCCGAAGACCATGGCCCAGGGTGTCGGGAACCAGGTCGCGCCGAAGCGCGGCGACAGCGCGACATCGGTGACGTCGCTGGAGATCGCGCTGGTGGTGCGGAAATAGTCGAAGCGCATGCCGGGCAGCAGGACGAAATCCCCCGTGCCCGCCCCGAAGGGTTCGTAGAAGCGGAACTCCGCCTGCCCGAAGACGCCGCCGAACAGATTCGTCGAGTCGGGCACGCCGTCGCGCTCGCCGCCGTTCTCCGCGCCGTCCTGGACGTCGCGATATCCCTCCAGTCCGTAGACGAAGGTCACCGCGCCGTCGTCGATCCAGTCGAGCGCCGAGCGGTTGTCGGCTCGGAAGCCGAGCGTGTCGACGTCGCGCTTCAGTTCGTCGCCCTGGGCGCCGGCGCCGGCGTTGTCCAGGCGCGTCTCGTCGATGCGGAAACGGGTGTAGTAGATCTGCGCGTCCAGATCGATCAGCGGATCGTCCGGCGCGTCGTAGCGCCAGCTCAGACGGGCGGTGTCGTTGGTGATGTCCTTGTCGACTTCGTCGGTGCCGGCCGCGCCCTGGCCGACATTGGGCTCGGTGGCGTCATTGCGGAAATGCAGCAGGGAGAGTTCCAGCTCATGGCCGCCGCCCGCCTCGTAGGACGACCGGAACAGGCCGCTCAGAATGTCGTCGTCCGCGCGCCTCAGCTCGCTGCCGTCGCCCAGGCGGATGGTCCCCGGATCGCGGTACACCAGTCTGGCGGTCAGATCCCAGTTCTCGGTCGGTCGGGTGAAGCCGGCGACGCCGAACAGTTCCTCATCATCGACGTCCTGGTAGCCCGCCGTGAGCCGGAGCGCGGCGGTTTCGCCATGCTCCAGCACGTCCTCGGCCCTCAGTGTGCGGAAGGCGATGACGCCGCCCGTGCCGCCCGAGCCGTAGAGCGCCGAGGCGGGCCCGCGCAGGACCTCGACCTCCCGCAGCATCATCGGGTCGATGAAGAAGCGGCCGTCATGGCCGGCGTTGAGGTTCTGGCGCGCGCCGTCGATCAGGACCACGATGTCGCTGCCCGAGAAGCCGCGGATGCTCGGCGTCTCGCCGGTCCGCCGCGGCCCGCCGGTGAACTCGACATTGGGTATGAAGTTCAGCAGATCGTCCGGCGAGGAGGCCTGGCGCAGGTCGATCTCCTCCTGCGGCATGACGGTCACCATGCCCGGATACTCGAACGCCTCGATCGGGGTCCGGGTCGCGGTGACCGAGATCGGCGGCAACACCAGTTCGCTCTGTCCTTCCGCGCTCCCGGCCTTCTCGCTCTCGGTCGATTCCGGCGCTTCGGTCGGCTTTTCCTGGGCCAGGACGGCGGCGGGCGTCAGCGCGGCAAGCAAAACAAGGGATGATAGTCTCGGCAGCATGTCTGGTTCCTCTCAAGTGTCTTGAGACGGAATCCCTGAAGCTGGCTGCCTGGGCGGTCGGCCTTGGTGGCTGGCGTGGATCCGGTTGCGTCGGGGACAGGCGCGCCCCGCGGTCTATTTTGTCAGTATCAGCTTCCCGCTGTGGGTGCGGCGCAGGCGGTAGACCTCGCCGCCATGGTCGATCTCGATCTCGCTGGCGTCGCCCAGCAGCTCCTCGCTGCGGAAGCGCGGCCGCCCCTGGGCGCCGGGCCCGCCTGTCGGCGGACGCTGGCAGGGCGCGACAGGGTCAGCCATCCAGCACCACCTCGAAGCCCTCGAACATCGGGTGGCCGATATAGAGACCGCGCCGATCACCGGCGCCGGCGTGCGCCTTGCGGAACGCCTCGGACTTGGTCCATGCCTCGAACGCCTCGCGCGAGGTCCAGACAGTGTGGGAGGCATAGAGGGTGTGATCTTCCTCCTCCGGTCCCTTCAGAAGCTGGAACTCCTTGTAGCCAGGCACTTGGTCAAGGTGCCGGTCCCGCTCACGCCAGACCTGCTCGAAGGCTTCTTCCTCGCCCTTGACGATCTTGAAGCGGTTCATTGCGATGAACATGACTGCTCTCCCTCACGCCTTTCATACGACTTGCTGGCAAGTGTTTATTGCAAACAATTCGCAATATCAAGACGCAATCTCGCCAGCTCGCCCGACAGGCCGCGGAATCAGGCGTTGAGGGCGCGCGTCACCGGCACGTGCCGATAGCCGAGGTTCTCGGCGACCGGCTGGCAGGTAACCTGGTTGTTCCAGACGTTCAGACCCTCGGCCAGGCAGGGATCGTCGCTCAGCGCCTGCTTCCAGCCGTCGTCGGCAATCCTGAGCGTGTGCGGCAGGGTGACGTTGTTCAGCGCGTAGGTGGACGTGCGCGCCACCGCGCCGGGCATGTTGGCCACGCAGTAATGAACTACCTCGTCGATCACGTAGGTCGGATCGGCGTGGGTCGTGGGGCGCGACGTCTCGAAGCAGCCACCCTGGTCGATGGCGACGTCCACCAGCACCGCGCCGCGCTTCATGTCGCCCAGCATCTCGCGGGTCACCAGTTTCGGCGCCGCCGCGCCGGGAATCAGTACCGCGCCGATCACAAGATCGGCCTCCGTGACGCATTCGTGCAGATTGTGGGCGTTGGAGAAGCGGGTCTTGGCCCGATTCTCGAAATGGATGCCGAGGCGCTCCAGCACCTCGGGGCTGCGGTCCAGAATGGTGACGTCCGCGCCCAGGCCGGCTGCCATCTGCGCGGCGTTGAAGCCCACCACACCGCCGCCGATGATCGCGACCTTGCCGGGCATGACGCCCGGCACGCCGCCCAGCAGGACGCCGCGGCCGCCATGGGCCTTTTCCAGCGCGTTCGCGCCGGCGTGCACGGACATGCGGCCCGCGACCTGGCTCATCGGCTTCAGCAGCGGCAGCCCGCCATGGCGGTCGGTGACGGTTTCATAGGCGATGCAGATGGCGCCGGAGGCCACGAGGTCGCGGGTCTGATCGGCGTCGGGGGCGAGATGGAGATAAGTGAACAGGATCTGGCCGCCGCGCAGCATGGCCCGCTCCGCCGGCTGCGGCTCCTTCACCTTCACGATCATGTCGGCCTCGGCGAAGATCTGCGCCGCGTCGGCGACCAGCGCGGCGCCCGCGGCCTCGTACTCGGCGTCGTGGGCGCCGATCCCCTCGCCGGCGCCGCGCTCGATCAGCACCCGGTGGCCGTGCCTGACCAGCTCGGCCGCGCTCTCGGGCGTCAGGCCGACGCGGTATTCGTGATTCTTGATCTCCCTCGGCGTGCCGACGATCATGTCTGCCTCCCGCGCCGCCCGCCGCAACCGCGCGGGCGAGGATGTTGGTGCCCCAGGCCCGACTCGAACGGGCACTCCGTTGCCGGAAACAGATTTTGAGTCTGTCGCGTCTACCGATTCCGCCACTGGGGCAGGGCCGGCGGATCATAGCGAACAGACCGCGCCCTTCAAGGGAGAGCGAACGGCGAGGACATTGCCCACTTGCTCCGTTGCCGCGGCTTCGCTATAAGCCCCGCTCCCGAACAACCGAGCATGCGCCGCGCCGCTGCGGCGGCAGAGAAACCGAGGCCCAGCGATGAAGCCCGATATCCATCCCGACTACCACGAGATCACGGTCCAGCTGACCAACGGCGAGACCTACAAGACCCGCTCCACCTGGGGCAGCGAGGGCGACACCATGGTGCTGGAGATCGATCCCTCCAGCCATGCCGCCTGGACCGGCGGTCAGCAGCGCGTCCTCGACAAGGGCCAGGTCGCCAAGTTCCGCGCCCGCTACGCCAATTTCGGCATCAAGTAGCCTTCAAATCATTCAGCCCTGCCAAGGGGTTGCGAGAGAAGCCCGCCGGTCCGCACCGGCGGGTTTTTTTGTGCGCCCAAACCTCTTGAACCCCGGCGAAGCCACCACATATCCGCTTCCGGAAGCGATGTCCCGCCACGGGAATCCTTCCCGAACCCTGCCGGCGCCGGAGCATCCGGGCCGGTGGACAGACTGGTCACCCCGAGAGCCGGGGTGTCGTGCTGAGACGCATTGCTTCGAATGGAGGATGTGATATGCGCACCTTTGATCTTACCCCCCTTTTCCGCAATTCCGTCGGCTTCGACCGGTTCGACCGGCTGTTCGACGTCGCCTTCAATTCCAACGAAGGTCCGGCCTTCCCGGCCTATGACATTGTGAAGTCCGGCGACGACGACTACCGCATCAGCCTGGCCGTGGCCGGCTATGACGAAGACGATATCGACATTACCCAGGAAGGCCGCACGCTGACCGTCAGCGGCAAGGTGGAGGAACGCCAGGAGGAGAGCGAGCAGACCTCGTTCCTCTATCGCGGCATCGCCCGCCGTGCCTTCACCCGTCGCTTCCATCTGGCCGACACCGTCAGGGTGACCGGCGCCAAGATGGAGAACGGCCTGCTGCACATCGATCTGGTCAACGAGATCCCGGAGGCCGAGAAGCCCCGGCAGATCGAGATCAACGGCGGCAAGCAGAAGAGCCTCCCGCAGGCGGCGTAACCGCCACCTGATCGGGTCAGGACACTGGGCCTCGCCGGGTTCGCCCGGCGGGGCCCTTTCCGTTCCGGCCTCAGGTGGCGCGCAGCCCCCCGCCGCCGTCGACCGGCAGCACCGCACCGGTGACAAAGCGCGCCTGGTCGGAAGCCAGGAACAACACCGCATGGGCGGTGTCCCAGGCCGTGCCCATGCGCCCGCCGAGCGGCACGCGGGCATTCCGGGCCCGGCGCACCTCCTCGGCCGGGATGCCCAGCGCCGCCGCCGTTCCCACGATCGCCATGGGCGTGTCCATCAGGCCGGGCGCCACGGCGTTGCAGCGTATGCCGTATTTCGCGTTGGAAAGCGCGACATGGGCGGTCAGCCGGTCGAGGCCGGCCTTCGACATCTCGTAGGCGACCATGTTCCCGCCGGCCCGGGCGGCCAGCGAGGAGATATTGACGATGGCGCCGCCGCCCTTCTCCCGCATCGCCGGCACGACCGCGGCAATGGCCCGCCATGCGCCCTTCAGATTGACGTCGATGATGCGGTCAAGCGCCTCCGGATCGGCGCGGTGGGCCGGGGCGTCGCCACCGCCGCCGATGCCCACATTGTTGACCAGAATGTCGATCCTCTCCCAGCGCGCCGCCGCGTCCGCGATCAACGCCGCGCAGGACTGGCGGTCGCGCACGTCGACGGTGGCCGCCGCTGCCTTGCCGCCTTCTTCGCGAATCTGCGCCGCGGTCTCCTCGGCCCGGTCAAGGTGGAGGTCGGCACAGAGCACCTCGGCGCCGGCGCGGGCGAACAGGACGGCGATGGCGCGGCCATTGCCGATGGTCTCGCCCGGCGTCTGCCCGGCGCCGACGACGATTGCCGTCCGGCCCTCCAGACGGCCGGCGACGCTCATCGCTTCCTCAGGTCCGGATCCAGTTCCATGCCCGCGTCGAGCTGGATCCCGAAGCTGTTGAGGATCATGGAGACCTGGGTGTACTGGCCGACGGTGAAGACCACGTCCATGCGCTGCTTCTCGGTCAGTCCGGACAGCGCCTGCCACGTCGCGTCGGTGATGAAGTGGTCGGTGACCAGTTCGTCGGTGGCCTGCAGCAGCGCCCGCTCCAGCGGCGTCCATTCCCGCGCGTCGGGCCCCTGCTTGATGCGTTCGATCTCAGCGTCGGTCAGACCGCAGTCGCGGCCGATCTCGACATGCTGGCCCCATTCATAGCCCGCCTTGCAGAGCCAGCCGGTGCGCAGGATGATCAGTTCGCGCGCCCTGGGCGGCAGGTCGTTGCGCTCCGACAGGACATAGCCGCCCCAGACATTGAAGCGCTTGAAGGCCCGCGGCGCGCGCACCAGCGTACGGAAGATGTTCAGCACCCAGCCCTGTTTCAGGAAATAACCGAGAGCGTCCTTGTGCTCCTCGGTGAATTCCTCGTCCTTCAGCGGTTCGATCCGCGGCCTGTCGAGACGCATGTCGTCTGCCCTCCCCCTTGCGATCTGCGCCGCCGATTGGAACAGGCGCACGGGCCCGCGTCCAGCCAGTCGGAGTTCAGTCGCCCATGAAGGCGATCAGCCGCCCGCAGATCAGAGCGCCCAGCCAGCAGACCAACGACAGCAGCGCATGACGGCGGAGCGTCGCCTCGGACGCATCCTGCAGGAGAAAGCCGTGGCGGAGATGGGCGAGCAGCGCCGCGATGACGCCGGCCAGGATCAGCGCAAGCTTGACGCGGAAAACGGCCAGGCCGGCATACTCGCCCGCCCGGACGGAAAGGAGCAGGAAGCCGGCGACGACAGCCAGGGCCAGTCCTGCCGCGGCGGCGGGAACCAGCACGCGGACCAGCGAAGCGCGCTCGACGGACCGCCAGAATCCGAGCAGGCGCAGGTCGAGCGGCACAATCGCGCCCACCAGCAGTGCGAAGCCGAGGATGTGGCCTGCGTTCAGCGCCGCGTAGCCCCAGCGCGCCGACCGGAAGTACTGCGCGAAGCCGGCGCCCTCGAGCGCCTGGAGCGCCGCCTCCACGCGCGGTCAGTCGCGGCCCTGGTAGAGGACATACTCCCGGTCCCCGAGCCAGAAGCGCTCCACCTTCATCAACTTCTCCGACTTGTCGGCCGCCGGTTCGCCAATGGCGCGGATCTCGACGCCCGGCGCCAGATCGCCGTCCCTCACGCCGGCGCGTTCGTTGCGCCAGGGCTGGCCGACTTCCAGCGTCCAGGTCTCGCCGTCGACCTCGACCGTGAGCACGCCGTGCGGGTTGCCAAGCTCGGCCTCGGTGATCACGCCGGTCAGATCGATGTTGCCGCCCGTCGTCCAGGCCCAGCCATGATGGGCGATCGCGGCCCCGGTCTGCCAGAAGAGGCCGAGCGCCAGGACGGCGGCGGCGAGAATCCGTTTCATGATCGATCTCCATTGCTCCGACGGAACGCTCCGCCTGAAGGTGGGCGGCAAGCGCCCGCCCGGCAACGCGCCGCGCGCGAATGTGAACGCCAGCCCGACGCCCTCGTGGTTAACCTAAGGTAAACCATAACCCGCAGGACCGGAGGCCAGCCATGCAACGCAAGCGCGCCCGCGATTTCGACCAGCGTATCCTGGAACTCTATGACGGCTACGTGCATGGCGAGCTCAGCCGGCGCGGCTTCATCGACGCCGCGGCGAAGTACGCCGTCACCGGCGCCGCCGCCGTGGCCATGCTGGAAAGTCTCAAGCCGGACTACGCCCTGGCGCAACAGGTCGCAGCGGACGATCCCGTCATCGTCACCGAATGGATCGAGTACCCATCGCCGGAAGGCCACGGCACGATCCGCGCCTATGCCGCGCGGCCGGCGGAGGCGGCCGGAAAGCTGCCTGCGGTGCTGGTGGTGCACGAGAACCGGGGCCTGAACCCCTACATCCAGGACGTGGTGCGGCGGACGGCGAAGGCCGGCTTCCTGGCCCTCGGCCCGGACGGGCTCTCGCCGCTCGGCGGCTATCCGGGCAATGACGACGAGGGCCGGGAGATGCAGCGCACACTGGACGCGGCGAAACTGATGGAGGACTTCTTCGCCGCCTACGAATTCCTGGCCGGCCATCCGGACGCGACCGGCCGCGTGGGCGCCGTCGGCTTCTGCTATGGCGGCGGGGTCTGCAACGCGCTGGCCGTGGCCTATCCAGGGCTCGGCGCTTCCGTCCCCTTCTATGGCCGCCAGGCGGCCGCCGGGGACGTGCCGGCGATCGAGGCGCCGCTGATGATCCACTACGCCGGTCTGGACGAACGCATCAACGCGGGCTGGTCCGCCTACGAGGCAGCGCTGATCGAGCACGGCAAGGAATTCTCGGTCCACTTCTATCCGGACGTGAACCACGGCTTCCATAACGACACCACGCCCCGTTACGATCCGGCGGCCGCCGAGCTGGCGTGGCGGCGCACCATCGCCTTTTTCAACACCCATCTGGTGGGATGAGCGCCGGATCGGCTGGCGTTGCGCCGGAGTTTGTGCTTGTTTTCCTTCCCATCTGAAATCGCGTCTTGATCTGGGGAGGTAGGAGACGATGGCTGGACTCTGGTACGACGAGTTCGAGATCGGGATGGTGTTCCAGCACCCGATCCGCCGCACGATCACCGAAACGGACAATGTCTGGTTCACGGCGATCACGCACAATCCGGCGCTGCTGCATCTCGACGAAGAGTATTGCCGGGAGCACACGGAATACGGTCAGCGCATCGTCAATTCCGGCTTCACGCTGGCGCTGATGGTGGGCATCTCGGTGGGCGACACGACGCTGGGGACGACCGCGGCCAATCTCGGCTGGGACGAAGTGCGCTTTCCCGCACCGCTGTTTCACGGTGACACCATCCGTGTCGAAACCGAGATCGTGGACATGCGCGAGAGCAAGTCCAAGGACGACCGCGGCATCGTCACCTTCCTGCACCGCGCCTACAAGCAGGACGGCACCCTGGTCGCCCACTGCAAGCGCGCCGGCATGATGCTGAAGAAGCCGTCATGACGGAGGCGCCGCTCCGCTCCATGCTGTTCGTCCCCGGCGACAGCGAGAAGAAGTTCGCCAAGGCGATGGATATCGGCGCCGACGCGCTGATCCTGGACCTGGAGGACTCGGTCTCGCCCGCGAAGAAGCCGGGCGCGCGGGACACCGTGCTGGAAATGCTGGCCCAGCGCCGGCCGGAAGGCCCGGAACTCTGGGTCCGCATCAACCCGCTGGACACGGAGTTCGTGCTCGACGACCTTGCGGCCATCGTGAAGGGCAGGCCGGACGGCATCATCGCGCCCAAGACCAACGGCCCGGCGGATGTCCGCCAGCTTGGCCACTACCTGGACGCGCTGGAGGCCCGGGACGGCACCGAACGCGGTTCCATCCGGATCATTCCGGTGGCCACCGAGACGGCGCGGGCACCCTTCACGCTGGGCGACTTCGCCGACGCGGGTCTCACCCGCCTGCTGGGTCTGACCTGGGGCGCGGAGGATATCTCGACGGCCATCGGCGCCACCACGAATATGGCGCCGGACGGTCGCTGGGCGCTGACCTACCGCACCATCCGTTCGCTCTGCCTGCTGGCCGCGAAGGCGGCAGGTGTGCAGGCGCTGGAGACGGTCGCTACCGATTTCCGCGACGAGGAGGCGCTGCGCCGCTCCTCCCGGGAGGCCCAGCGCGAGGGCTTTACCGGCCGCATGGCCATCCATCCCGCCCAGGTCGCGCCGATCAACGAGAGCTTCACGCCCGATACCGAGGACGTCGACTTCGCCCGCCGCGTGGTGGACGCCTTCGCGGCGCAACCGGATGCCGGGACGGTCGGTCTCGACGGCAAGATGCTGGACATCCCGCACCTGAAGCAGGCGCAGCAGGTTCTCGCCCTGCACGACGCCTACAGCAACCGCTGAACCAACGCCGCACGCTGGCCTCAGATGATGCCGGCAAGTGGCGCAGACCAAGGAGGCACTGGCCCCGATGAATCCGATGAACCCTTTGAAATCCCTGGAAATCGATGTCGAGAACTTCCACAACCGCCGCAACGATCAGCGCTGGAACCGCGTCTCGGTAGGTGACGTCCTGGAGCGCTTCACCTGGAACGAGCCGGACAAGACCGCCCTCATCGCCACGCTGGACGCGACCATCAATCCGGCGCATGCGCGCCTCAGCTACCGTCAGGCGAACGACCTGATGAACAGGATCTCCAACGGCCTGCTGTCGCTGAACCTGAAGCGCGGCACGGTCGTCGCCCTGCTCTGCGACAACTCCAATGAGGCCTGGTTGTCCAAGGTGGCGATCGGCAAGGCAGGCATGGTCGCCGCACCGGTCAACGCCATGATGGCGCCCGACGTGATCACCGACGCGCTGGGACGGGTCGGCGCGGCGTGCGCCATCGCCGACGCCACCCTCTGGGAGAAACTCTCCGGCGCCTTCGATGCTGCCGGCGTGAAGCCGGTCATGCTGGTCGGCGGCCCGGAGGACGGGGACGTCCCGAACTTCGATCAGTTCATCGAGAAGCAGACCGCCGAGGAGCCGGACGTCCGGATCCACGGCGACGACATCTGGCAGATCCTGTTCACCTCCGGGACCACGGCGGCGCCCAAGGCGGTGATGATTTCCCACACCTACACCTACATGGCCGCCTACAGCTACGCGCTGCCGATCACCCGCGGTCTGGCGCACGAATCCGACCTGCGCCAGGGCGTCTTCACGCCGATGACCTATCACATCGGCGACCAGATCTGCATCTTCGCGCCGCTGGTCTGCGGCGGCACCGTGGTCATGGGCCGCAAGCCTGAGGGCCACAACATGGCGAGCGCAATCACCAGGGAACGGATTACCTGCCTGTTCGGCGGCTCGCCGCAATTCGTCGAGGATCTCATCCGGGCCTGCCATGAGAACCCGAAGTCCTACGACCTCTCCTCGCTGACGGTGATGTACTACGGCTGGGCGCCCCTTGCGCCGGGATCTCTCGCCGCATTCCGCAAGCTGTGCGCACCCAACGCCTCGTTCTTCGAGATCATCGGCCAGACGGAATGCGTGCCCTGCCACCGTTTCTTCATCGACCGGCACCTGGACGTCTTCATGCGCAACGCGCCAGCCGTCAATCACGTGGGCCTGCCGTCGCCGGTTCTGGCCTCCACGATCATGGACGAGGAAGGCAACGATCTGCGCGGTCAGCCGGGCGTGGCGGGCGAAGCGGTCTACCGCTCACCGGCCATCTTCTCGGGCTACTACAAGGACGAGGAAGCCACCCGGGAATCGCTGAAGTTCGGCTGGTTCCGCTCCGGCGACAGCTTCGCATTCGACGAGACCGACGAACTGCGGATCATGGTCGACCGCTACAAGGACATCGTGAAGTCCGGCGGCGAGAACGTCTCCTCGATCCGCGTCGAATCGGTGCTGCAGCAGCATCCGGCGATCGAACGCGCGGCCGTGATCGGCCTGCCCGACGACCGCTGGGGCGAGGCCGTCACGGCCTGCGTCATCGTGGCCGACGGCCAGGACATGGACGAGAAGGCGGTAATCGCGTTCTGCCGTGAGCGGCTCGCCGGCTTCGAGACGCCGAAACGGATTGTCCCGGTCAAGGAGTTCCCGACCACCGTCGGCGGCAAGATCCTGAAGTACAAGCTGCGCCAGCAGCTCAGTTGACGGGCTCGCTGTGGGGGGCGGCTCGCGAAGCCGCCGGCCGCGCCCCCACGGCTCCGCTATTCCTTGATCTCGTAGACCGCGCTCAGACCGACGCTGACTTCGGATTCGCCCGGCGAGACAGGTGTCGGCGCCGAATCCATCGCCTCGGCGCGCATCGCGTACTCCATCGGCCGCGGCGGACGCATGCCGCCCGATTCGGAGAGGCTGAGCAGCCGGCCGATCTTCAGCCCGGCCGTGCGGGCGTAGAAATCCCGGCGCGCCTCCAGCGCCGCGACGGCGTTCGTACGTGCCTCGGTCAGCAGTTGCTCCTGTTCGCTGAAGGCGAAGGAGATGTTGCCGATGTCATTGGCGCCCGCGGCCACCAGGGCGTCGAGCGCCGCACCGACCTTTTTCAGGTCACGCACCGTGATGTTCACCCTGTTCGAGGCGCGATAACCGTTGATCCGCGGGCTGCTGCGCTCGGGATTGCGATGGTAGATCGGCGACAGGCTGATGCCGGCGGTCTGGATATCGCGTTCGTCGACGCCCGAATCCCGAACCGTCGCGATGATGCGGTTCATCCGCGCGCGCTGCTCCGTCATCGCCTCGCTGGCGCTGTTGGCCTCCGCCACCACGCCGGCGGAGACCCGGGCAATGTCGGGTATGGCGCTGGCCGTACCCTCGACGGAGATATGCAGTTGGCCGGGCTCCCGCTCCTGAGGCTGCGCCATCGCGGCCGGGGCAAGGGTCAGCACGATCAGCCCGACGCCGGCGGCGCCCGCTCTCAATGTCGATAACAACATGGCTCGCTCCATCGGTTGCGCGACGGACGGGATCGCCCGCCGGCGCCTTCATGCCACCGGATCGTGACGGACCTGGGGCGTCAGGAAGGCGGCTGAAGTTTCACCATGTGGTAATCAGCACGCGCGCGCCAACCGGTCGCCCTTCAGCCGGATGCCGGCGGCCTCCCGGTCCCAGGTGTCGTCGGTGACGCCTTCCTTGCGCAATTCCGCCTTCTGGACCTTGGCCGTCGGCGTCTTGGGCAGTTCGGCGACCACGCGCACATAGCGCGGGACCATGAAGTGGGCCATGCGCGGTTTCAGGAACTCGATCAGGTCGACCGGGTCGATCTCCCGGCCCTCGACGGGCGCGCAGACCACCATGACCTCGTCCTCGCTCATCTCGTTGGGCACGGCGATCGCCGCCACCTCCCGCACGGCCGGGTGGGCGCCGACCTCGGCCTCGACCTCGAACGAGGAGATGTTTTCGCCGCGCCGGCGGATGGCGTCCTTCATGCGGTCGACGAAGTAGAAGTTCCCCTCGCCGTCCATGCGGAAGGCATCGCCGGTGTGGAACCAGCCGTTCCGCCAGGCCTTCGCCGTCGCCTCCGCGTTGTTGTAGTAGCCCGAGTTCATGGCCCATGGCCGGTCGGTGCGGACCATCATCTCGCCGATCTCGCCGACCGGCACCTCGCAGTCGTTGTCATCGACCAGCCGGACCTCGACGCCCGCGCGGGCCTTGCCGCAGGTGCCGCGGATCTCGGGGTTCGGCTCCGAAAAGATCGGCGTGGAGACCTCGGTCATGTTGAAGATCGTATAGACCTCGACGCCGAAGCGCGCGGCGAACTTCCTGATGTCGCCGGCCAGCGGCACCATGAACATCACGCGCAACGGGTTGTCGGCGTCGCTCGCAGTCTCGGGCAGCTTCTCGATGAACTGCGCCATGACGCCAAGCAGGAAGGTCGCCGTCGTCTCCGTCTTCCGGATCACTTCCCAGAAGGAGGC
The DNA here is from genome assembly GCF_002924445.1 of Minwuia thermotolerans. Taxonomy (NCBI): domain Bacteria; kingdom Pseudomonadati; phylum Pseudomonadota; class Alphaproteobacteria; order Minwuiales; family Minwuiaceae; genus Minwuia; species Minwuia thermotolerans. The sequence continues at coordinate 86,756 of NZ_PIGG01000064.1, read as the reverse complement.
GGTATCGAAACGGTCCACCAGCGTGATCGAGCCACCGCGCACCAGCATGTTGTAGGTGATGCCGGAACCGCCGATGTGGAACATCGGGAGGTTCACCAGATAGCGGTCCTCGCCGGTGACGCAGGGCCAGCTCTCCGGTCCCGCGTTGGAATAGAGATGCAGATAGGAGCACAGCACTGCCTTCGATGGTCCGGTGGTGCCCGACGTGAAGATGATCTGATGCGGATCCCAGGGTTCGATGGTGCGCTCGGGCGCCGCAATCGTCCCCTTCTCCGGCAGCAGAACGTCCGCATAGGCGCGGCAGTCCAACCCTTCGATCTCCGCCGTCCCTGCGACGCCGATCAGCCGCTCCAGCTTCGCCGTGTCGATTTCCGCCAGCCGCGGCGCCAGGTCCGCGTGGGCGACGATCAGCCGGGCGTCGGAGATGTTGACGACATGGGCCAGCAGGTTGCCGCGATAGCTGGTGTTGATGCCGACATAGACCGCCCCGAGATAGTTCAACGCCAGGAAGACACGGAGGTTCTCGGGCGAGTTGGGCAGCCAGACGATGACGTGATCGCCTTGGCCCACACCCATCTGCTGCAGCCCGAGCGCCGTCTGCAGCACCTTCTCGCGGAGTTCGGCATAGGTCCAGTTCGCGCCGTCCTCGAACACCACGAAGGCCTTGTCGGGGCATTCGCGGTTCCAGCGCTCGATCAGGTTGCGCACGACGACATCGTCGCGCGGCGGGATGCGTGGATCGGCGGTCTCCGGCGACGCCTCGACCGGCTCGGTCTGGATGTCGATGCTCATCGTCAATCTGCTCCAGTGATTGTCGGACGGGCGGCGCTCAGACGGAATGCAGTTCCGCGACGCCGCAGGAGAGCACCGGGCGGCCGTCGGCGTTGACCGTGTCGAACTCTATTCCGTCGCCCGCTGCGCGGTGGCGGACGGTGATCGTCTCTCCGGGGATCACCATGCCCGTGAACCGGCAGGCGAAGCGCTTCAGCCGCCTGGGATCGCCGCCGGCATGAGCCCGGATCACCCGGTCCATCGCCAGCGCCCAGGTGGCCGACCCGTGCAGGATGATATCAGGCAGGTCGGCGGCCAGCGCAACCAGCCGCTCGGTATGGATCGGGTTCCAGATCGGTCCGCCCTCCGAGTAGATGTGCGGCAGATGGCGGGCGACGGGCACATCGGTCTTCGCCGCCTGACCTTCATCGAGAGCGACCGGCTGCAGCGCGCCGGCGTCGGAGTCGCCGGCCCGGGGGCGGTCCAGTTCCCAGCCGCGCAACATGCCCGAATTGTAGCTGGTGAAGACCGGCGCACCCTCCCGGTCCACGGTGTCGTAGCGGCAGGTCATCAGCACGCCCGCCCGAGTCTGGCGCAGCACCTCCAGCCAGCCCGTGGTCGTAAGGGTCTCGCCCATTCGGGGCGGACGGTGATAGCGGCTGTCCTGCTCGGCATGGACACCGACCTTTCGATACTGGGCCAGGGTCACGCCGATCAGTTCGGAGATGCGGACGCCATCGGCCAGCGGCCATTCGACGGCCGCACACATGGCCGGCATCATCTCCGCCCCGCCGGGCCGGGCGTCGTCCAGATAGCAATCGTCGCCCAGTTCCAGTCCGGCCGAATAGGCCAGGAGACGCCTCGGCGTCAGCTCGGTCTCGATCGTTCCGAGCTTCTCTCCCACGCGTGCGCTCGATATCCGCATGTCCATTCTCCCCTTCTCAGCCCAGCAGGTTCGGCAGGTAGAGAATGATCTGCGGAAAAGCGATCAGGGCGACCACGACGAACAGATCCGCCACCAGGAACCACGCGATGCCGCGGAAGATCAGCCCCGTGGACGCCAGGTCGCCCACCACTCCCTTGATGACGAAGACGTTCAGGCCGATTGGCGGCGTGATCATCCCGATCTCCAGGAACTTGGTGAGCAGCACACCGAACCAGATCAGGCTGAACCCGGCCGTGTCCAGGATCGGCAGCAGGATCGGCAGGGTCAGCAGCATGGCGCCGATCGGCTCCAGGAACATCCCCAGCAGGAGATAGATCAGCGAAATGCCGATCAGCAGCATCAGCGGATCCGCGCCGATGGCCGAGACGCTGTCCGACAGATAGTCGCCGGCGCCGGAGAACGCCAGGAACCGCGTCAGCATGGAGGCGCCGATGGCGATGATGAACAGCGACGCCGAGGTCAGCAGCGTCTCCACCAGCGCGTCGCGGAAACTCGCCCAGGTGAGCGAGCCCTTCACCGCGGCGATGATGGTCGCCAGCGCCGCGCCGACGGCGCCGGCCTCGCTGGGCGTGAAGGCGCCGGAGAACAGGCCCCCGAAAACGCCGAGCATCAGCAGGAACACCGGCCAGGTTTCACGCAACGCCAGAACCTTGTCGCGGAAGGTGACTTCCTCGTGGAGCGGCGGCGCGAGTTCGGGGTTCAGCTTGGCGCGGATCACGATCACCGCGATATAGCCGAAGGTCGTGAGCAGGCCGGCGCCGACGCCGCCGAGGAAGAGCTGGCTGATCGGCACTTCGGCGATGATGCCGTAGAGGATCATCAGGATCGATGGCGGAATCAGCGCACCGATGGTGCCGGCGGCGGCCACCGTGCCCGTGGCCAGCGACGGCGCGTAGCGGTGACGCATCATCTCCGGCACCGCGATCCGGCCCATGGCGGCGGCGCAGGCGACCGAGGAACCGGTGACCGCGGCGAAGCCGGCGGCGCCGAAGACAGTGGCGATGGCGAGACCGCCGGGCAACCGCGACAGCCACATCCGGGCGGCGTCGAACATGCCCTTGGTCAGGCCGGCATGGTAGCAGAGAAAGCCCATCAGCAGGAACATCGGCACCGAGCTGAGATGCCAGGACGCGGCGAAACTGTAGGGAATGACCCCCAGCGAACCCCAGGCCGCGCGATCGCCGACCAGGACCCAGATACCGAAGAAAGATACGCCGATCAGCGAGACCCCGATGGGCACACGCAGGGCGATGAGAGCAAGCAGGATGCCGATTCCGGCGAATCCGATCTGTACGTCAGACAGGGCGGCCTCCTATTCGGCGACAGTGCCGGATCCGCCAGGCTGCGGGCGGCCGGAAAGATAGTTGGCGAAACGGAGCAGCAGCATCAGGACCATCAGCCCCGCGCCCAGCGGCAGCAGGAAGTGGCCGGGCCAGATCGGCACCTTGGTGCTCTGCTCCATGATGAAGGAGCCGAGTTCGTACTTGTCGACGGCGTCCAGAAAGCTGCGATAGGTCAGCAGGCTGAAGATCACCGCCGAATAGAGGCAGGTCCAGCCGTGAATGTGGCGCTGCACGCCCGGCGAGAACTGTTCGGTCAGCACCTCGACGGAAATGTGCGAGTTCCGCCGTTCGGCCAACGCCAGCGGCAGGAACGCCACCACGACCATGTAGTAGTTGGAGACAAGCGTGATCGTCGCCGGCACGGGCAGGAACAGGATGAACTTGCCCACCACGTCGACCGTGATGTGGACCATCATCAGGACCACGGCGATCGCGCCTATGACCGTCGTCAGATTCGTGGCCCTGGCGAGCCACCTATCGATGAAAGACATGTTGCGGTTCCGGAATTCGTGACGTTCTGACAGGTCGGCGGCAGGGACGGCGGCCTCGGCCGCCGTCCCTGCCGGACTGCCTCAGTCCAGGCCGTAGGTCGTGAGGTCGACCTTCGACATGATCTCGTCCCAGTAGAGCTGGGCCAGGGCCTCAGGATCGTCGGCCATGTCCTTGGTCAGCTTCTTGTACTTGTCGACGAGTTCCGCGACCTTTTCGATCTTCGCCTGGGCGTTGTCGACGCCGTAGTCATTGGTGAACTGTTCGGCGATCACCTTCAGATCGCTCTCCACGAAGTCATTGGAGAACTTCACCATCTCCTCGGTCGGCTCGATGATCTCGATGCCCTTGTCCGGCGCGTCATTGAGGTTGCGCTTCGCGTCGGCGTAGTACTTCCAGGTCACGTCGGCGTTCGAGCGCGCCGAGGCCTTGAAGATCACCTCGCGCTGTTCGGGCGTCAGATCGGCCCAGGTGTCACGGTTGATGTTGTTGGTCGCAACGCCGGCGAAGACGCCGCCGGGAATCTTCGTGGTGATGTACTTGGTCACGTCGAAGAGCTGCAGGTTGGTCAGCTCGGTCGCCGAGAACATGCCGCAGTCCACGACGCCCTGGGCCATCGCTTCGTAGATATCGTTGCCCGGCACCGAGACCTTGGTGCCGCCGACCGCCTCGGCCCAGCGGCCGAAATTGGCCGCGCCGGAACGGTATTTCTTGTTCTTCAGATCCGCCATCGTGCGGATCGGCGTCGTGCAATGGAGGATGTAGGTCGGGCTGGTGCCGGTGCCCAGATAGACCTGGTTCATCCGCTTGTGCTCGGTGAGGCATTCGGGGCAATGCAGGAAGACATATTCCGTCATGGCTGCGCCCATGGCCGTCCCGGGGCTCTCGATCTGCTCGCCGGTGGTCGCCAGCATGGAAAGATTGGCCGCCAGATTGGTTTCCGCGTATTCCGCAGGGTAATATGGCGGAAGAACGAAGCCCATGTCGGCGATGCCGTCACGGATGCCCGGCGGCGTCTCCTTCAGGTTCAGCAGCGAAAGCGCGAAGACCTTCGCCTTCATGTCGCTGTTCGCCTCGATGTTCTTCGCCAGGTTGTCCAGCGCGTAGAACGCGGCGCTGCCCGGCGGAAAGCCCACCGCGATCTTCAGATCCTGAGCCTGCGCCGTCGCGACGCCGCCCAGCATGGCTGCGCCCGCCGCCGCCATGATCATGTTCCGGATGTGCTTCATCTTTGTTTTCCTCCCTGTTTGACCGTATCCCGACGGCCCGTGGATATCCTAGCAGGGCCGTGGAGCAATCCGTTCCGGGAAAATTCGTCGGGTGCGTCGGGGGGCGCACGCCGGGCCAGAGGCCCCGACGTGCGCCCAGCGATACGCGCCCCTCTCCTCCCCAAGATCAGACCGCCGGAGCGGAAGATACTCGCGGGTAGGATAATTTGCAAAGGGGTTACATTCACGATCGGCGAGAACCGGTCGAATCCGCGCCGCGCCAGACCTTTCCCCTGCGCAAGGGAGCTCAGGCCGCCGGCAGGCGGAGAGTCGCCGTCAGGCCGCCGCCCTGCCGATTCTGCAGCACGATGTCGCCGCCCTGCCCCCGCGCAATCTCGCGGGCGATGGCGAGCCCCAGTCCCGCGCCACCGGTGGCGCGGCTGCGCGAACCTTCGAGACGCGCGAAATCGCCGAACATCTCCTCCAGCCGCGACTCCGGCAAGCCCGGCCCGTCATCATCCACCTCGACCACGGCGGCGTCCGCCCCGGCGGCGACGCGCAGCCGCGCGCCACCGCCATATTTGACCGCGTTCTCGACGAGATTGCGGATCGCACGGCGCGTCAGTACAGGTCGGAGCGAGATGATCACGCGTGGCGACGGCTCGAAGACGACATCGGCGCCGAGTTCGGCGAAATCGTCTGCCACGGCGTCCGCCAGCGCCGAGAGATCGACGGTCGTCGGTGCTTCCGCCGACTGGTGGACGCGGGCCAGGGTAAGGATGTCATGCAGCGTCGCGCTCATCTCCTCGCAGGTGGCGATCATGCGTTCGCGCTCTTCCGGATCCTCGACGCCCTCCGCGCGCAGGCGGAGCGAGGCGAGTGGCGTGCGCAGGTCGTGGCCGATGGCGCCGAGCATGCGGTCCTTCTCGGTGAGCATGGCCGCGATCCGGCGCTGCATGCCGTTGAACGCCTCGGTCAGCCGGCGGACATCCGCCGGACCTTCCACATGCAGTTCCCGACCGCCGCCGACACTGGCGCCGAACCCGGCGGCCGCATCGGTCAACCGGTCCAGGGAGCGGGCTGCGCGGCGGCCGAGCCAGAGCACCGCCAGCAGCACAACGGCATAGATGACCGCCGTCTGCACCAGCAGCCGCCCCAGCAGCCAGTCATCCTCGCGCGGCGCGATCGTTGGCACGTTGATCCAGAGTTCCGGTCCGGCCTTCGCCGAGACCAGATAGAGCTGACGGGGTTCCGGCTCACCATCCGGCCCGGGCGGCTGTCGGCGCGGATTGCCCCGCCATTCACCGGCCCGGGTCACGTGGACCTCGGCAATGTCCGCGCCAAGCGCGCCCAGCCCGTCAGCGATGCGCGCCTCCAGCGCCGGCTCCCGCGGCGCGCCGGCGTCGACCGCGCTTTCGGCGCTGATCCGGACGCGTCGGCCGAATGGTCCCCGCCGCTCCCCGACGCCCTGCTGCAGACGTTCGGCCGCGTCATGTATACGGGCGATGGCAGGCGCGCTTATCGCGTTCAGGCTGCGCTCCCGCCACTCGCCATAGAGCAGGGCGAAGTTGATCGCCTGAGCCACGAACAGCGCCGCGGCGACCAGCAGTGCAAGCTGGGCGGCCAGCGTCCTGGGGCGGGCGAGTCTCACAGCCGCTCCACCTCGGCGGCCAGCGAGTAACCGCCCCCGCGGACGGTACGGATCAGCTCTGGATTGCGGGGGTCCGCCTCGATCTTGCGACGCAGACGGCTGACCTGATTGTCGACGGCGCGGTCGAACGCGCCGGCCTCACGGCCTTGGGTGATATCGAGGAGGTGGTCGCGCGACAGCACCTGGCGCGGGCGCGTGACCAGCGCGAGCAGCAGATTGAATTCGCCGGTCGACAGCGCCACGGAGACGCCGTCGCGGTCGACCAGCGCCCGCTCGCCCGCCTTCAGCACCCAGCTGCCGAAACGGTAGCTCGCCGTCTCCGGCGCCCGCTGCAGCCGTGGCCCGCCACCGGCGCGGCGCAATATGCCGCGGATGCGCGCCACCAGCTCGCGGGGATTGAAAGGCTTCACCACATAGTCGTCGGCGCCCATCTCCAGGCCGACGATACGGTCCGTCTCGTCGCTGCGCGCCGTCAGCAGGACCACGGGCAGTTCGCCGTTGACCCGGATGTGGCGGCAGAGGCTGAGGCCGTCCTCGCCCGGCATCATGATGTCCAGCACGACAAGATCGACCGCGTAAGCGGCAAGCCGCGCCCGCGCCGCGCCCGCATCCGCCGCCTGGGTGACACGGAAACCGTTGCGCGACAGGAACGCGGCGAGCGGTTCGCGGATGGCGCGCTCGTCATCGACCAGCAGGATATGCGGCTTGGCGTCGTTCATGCGCTCCCGGCACGGCATGGTCTATCGCTTGTCATCAGATCGGTCGCCGCCGGGGGGAAATCCAGTGTCCGGGGGCGACGGCGCGCCGCCGCCCCCGTTTACCGGCCGCGCCTACTGACGGTGCTGCTTCTTCCAGTTCTCGCGCGCGCTCTGGCGTTCGGCTTCGGTGACGACGCCGTCATTGTCGGCGTCCATCCTGTCGAAGAAGCCCAGCACGCGGCCCTCGAACTCCGATTTGGACACACGGCCGTCGCCGTCGGAATCCATCATGCCTCGCTTGCCGTGGCCGCCCTTGCCGCTCCGCTCGCCGTGATGCTCGGCCCAGGCGGCCTTGATCTCCTCCCGGCTGACGGCGCCGTCGCCGTCGGCATCGAGCCGGGCGAACTTCTCGGCGCGGGCCGCGTCGAACTCGCCGCGGGTGACCGAGCCATCGCCGTCGCTGTCCATCCTGGCGCCACGCTTGCCATGGCGGCCCGTCATCTCGTCAGAAGCGATGACGCCATCGCCATTGTCGTCCATGCGGGCGAACCTGTCGTCGGCGCGGGCGTCGAACTCGGCACGCGAGATCGTGCCGTCGCCGTCCGGGTCCATCTTGCCATGCTTGCCGCCATGGCCGTCGCCGCGCTTCTCCGCATGCCGGCTCCAGGCCGCCTTCATCTCCTCGCCGGAGATCAGGCCGTCGCCATCGGTGTCCAGCCGTGCGAAGTGCTTCTCGACGCTGGCCGTCATCTCCTCGCGGGTCAGATTGCCGTCGCCGTCGGCGTCTGCAGGGAACTTGCCGCCGGCCTGGGCGGCCAGCGAGCCGGTCAGCAGCATCGCCGCCGCGCCGGCCAGAATGATCGATTTCTTCATCTCGGGTCCTTTCCGTTGATGGGTCCGGCGGATCGCGCCGCCTGTCATCAATCTGGCGACCTCGTGTCGCCCTTGTTTGCCGATTTCGTGGAGTTATGTCGCGGATTGTTACAGGCGGCGGGAACTATCGGCCGCCCCTGCGGCGTCCTGCAGATGACAGCCGCGCCAGGTAGAACGCATTCGAAGAAGAACACTGGGAGGATCCCGTGAGAACGATCCCGACATTCAGCGGCGCGCGCACCGCTCTGATCGTTACAGCCCTGTCAGCCACGATGCTGTCGGGCGGCGCAACATCTGCGCCGCAGAGCGCCGCGGAAATCGACGATCCCAACCTGGCCGATGCCGTGGCCGACGAGATCGCCCACGAGCAGGGCGTCGAGAGCAGCACCATCCAGGCGACCGCGGAGGATGGCGTAGTGACTCTCTCGGGGACCGTTCAGGATCTGCTGGCGAAGCGCCGCGCCGAGACCATCGCGGGAACGGTCCTGGGCGTGAAGGCGGTGGAGAACGAACTGACAGTGAATCCGCCGGACGATCTGCAGCCCGACCGGGTCGGGACCATGGTCGTCGCAGCGCTGGCCGCCGATCCGGCCACGGAGAGCTGGGAAATCGAAGTCGAGACCGACAGTGAAGGCCATGTCACCCTGTCCGGCAAGGTTCAGTCCGGCGCTGAAGCGCGTCTGGCCGAACGCGTCGCCATGAGCGTCGCCGGCGTCACCGGGGTGACCAATGCGCTGACCATCGAACCGGCAGTGACCCGGTCCGACAGCGAGATCCGCGAGGATGTCGCTGCCCGCCTCGACTGGTCGGCCCTGATCGGTGACGAGTACATCGACGTTGCGGTGGCCGACGGCGTCGTGCATCTGAGCGGCGACGTCTTCAGTGCAGCGGAACGGGCGCGCGCCGTCTCGGAGGCCCATGTGCGGGGCGTGACCGGGGTCGACGCGAGCGGGCTGAAGGTCGCATTCGCCGAGAACGGGCGCGCGCCGGCGAAGGCGGAGCCGGGCCGGCCGCGGGACGATGCGGCGATACGTCAGGCCGTCCAGTCCGCGCTGATGACGAATCCCCGCGTCGACCGGGGCGGCACCGAGACCTTCGTCGACGACGGGGTCGTGACGCTGCGGGGCGGGGTCGACAATCTCGCGGCCAAGGAGGCCGCGGGCGATGCCGCGGGCAAGATCATCGGCGTCGAACGGGTCGAGAACCGCATGCACGTCAACCGCTCGAAACCGATGAGCGACCCGGAACTCGAACAGGACATCGTCAACGCGTTCATCCGGCATCCGGACGTCGAGGCCAGCGATTTCGTGGTGAAGGTCCGCAACGGCGTCGTCAGTCTCTACGGCAACGTGGACAGCTTTTTCGAACAGTCGCAGGCCTACAAGGCGGCGAGCCGCGTGGGCGGCGTCGCGCGGGTCGAGAACCACATGGATGTGCGGGACAATGTCAGGCCCTTCGTCAGCGACCTCTACGCCGACAACGTCCGCTACGAGAGCTATGACTGGTGGTCCGGCTACCGGGAGCCGCGGACGATGAAGAGCGACGCCGAAATCGCCGCGGCCATTCGGGATGAGCTCTCGTGGAGTCCCTTCGTGCTTGCGGAGAACGTGGAGATCGTCGTGCAGGACGGCCGGGCGACGCTTGGTGGAACCGTCAATTCCGTGCGTGCGCGTCAGGCCGCGATCGAGAACGCCTGGGAAGGCGGGGCGGTGTGGGTGCGAGACGAGATCGAGGTCGCCGCACCCCGTTCCTGAGGCCCGGCCACCTCAACGGCGGCGGCAGAGGACGCCGAAGCGCCGGACTTCCGCGTCTCTCTGCCGCCCGAACCTCGGGGCTTGTGCGGTCGGGCCCGCCGTGACCAAGTAGGCGGGAACGAAGAGCCGGAAACAGGCCCATGAGCAGTATCCTCGCCATCCACCTGCCCGACCGCATCGAGGCGGCGGTGCACGAGTTCCTGGACGCTGCCTGCGACCAGGGGCTTCAGGTAGCGACCGCCGAAAGCTGCACCGGCGGTCTCCTTGCATCGCTGCTGACCGACATCGAGGGCTCCTCCCATGCCTTCGAGTGCGGTCTGGTGGTGTATACCGACAAGGCGAAACGCGACATCCTGGCCGTGCCGGCGGCGGTCCTTGAGCGTCACGGCGCCGTGGCCGAGGCGACCGCCATCGCCATGGCCGAGGGGGCGCTGCGTCGGACCGCGGCCGACATCGCCATGGCGGTGACGGGGTTCGCCGGCCCGGCGGGGGTGGACGACGAGGAGGGACTGGTGCATTTCGCCTGCGCGCGGAAGGGGCGCGAGACCCGCCATCGCGAGGAGCACTTCGGACCGATCGGTCGCGGACAGGTGCGCGTGGCGTGTATAGAGATTGCGATTGCGATGATGAGCGAGATGCTGAAATGAGCAGAGAGCGGACCGGCCCCGATCATTTCCATGCCATGCACCGCCACGGTTTCGTGCGGGTGGCGACCAGCACGCCGCGCGTGCTGACCGCCGATGTCGGCTTCAACCGCGACGCAATACTGGCTGAAGCCCGGCGGGCCGACGCGGCGAACGTCGACCTGCTGATCTACCCAGAACTCTGCGTCTCCTCCTACGCGCTCGACGACCTGCACCTCCAGACGGCGCTGCTCGACACGGTCGAGGACGCCATCGCCGAGATCATCTCGGCGAGCGCGGAGCTGTCGCCCGTGCTGCTGATCGGTGCGCCGCTGCGCCATCGCGGTCGGCTCTACAACTGCGGCCTGGCCATCTCGCGCGGCCGGCTGCTCGGCGTGGCGCCCAAGTCCTTCCTGCCGAACTACCGCGAATATTACGAGAAGCGCTGGTTCGCCCATGGCCGGAACATCCGGAACGAGACCATCCGGGCCGGCGGCGTCGAGGCGCCGTTCGGCAGCGACCTGATCTTCGAGGCCGAGGATCTGGCAGGATTCTTCTTCCACATCGAGATCTGCGAGGACTTCTGGGCCGCCGTGCCACCGTCCTCGGCCGCCGCCCTCGCGGGCGCGACGATCCTGACCAACCTGTCGGCCTCCAACATCACCATCGGCAAGTCCGACGAGCGCCACATGCTGTGCAAGTCGCAGTCGGCGCGCGCGGTCGCGGCCTACGCCTATTCCGCCGCCGGGCCGGGCGAGAGCACCACGGATCTGGCCTGGGACGGCCAGGGCATGATCTACGAGCTGGGCGACCTGATGGCCGAGTCCGAGCGCTTTCCCACCGAACCGCAGCTCTGTATCGCCGACATCGACACCGCCCGCATCCTGGGCGAGCGGATGCGGCACCAGACCTTCAACGATTCGGCCAACGACCAGCACCGCCCCGAACGCGAATTCCGCCGCATCGCCTTCACGCATCGGCCCTGCTACCGCGACATCGGGCTGATCCGCCCGATCCGCCGCTTCCCCTTCGTGCCCAACCGCCAGAGCCACCTCGATCAGGACTGCTACGAGGCCTTCAACATCCAGGTGGAAGGTCTGTGCCGGCGCTTTCAGGCTACCGGGGGCGGCAGCATGGTGATCGGCGTCTCGGGCGGGCTCGATTCGACCCATGCGCTGATCGTCGCGGCCAAGGCCTGCGACCGGCTGGAGGTTCCGCGCAAGAAGATCCTGGGATTCACCCTGCCCGGTTTCGCCACCAGCACACGCACCAGAAGCAACGCCTGGAAGCTGATGGACGCCCTGGGCGTGACGGCCGAGGAGATCGACATCCGGCCCGCCGCCGAGCAGATGCTCAAGGACATGGGCCATCCCTTCTCGCAAGGGGAGCCGGTCTATGACATCGCCTTCGAGAACGTCCAGGCCGGACTCAGGACGGACTATCTGTTCCGGCTCGCCAACCAGCGCGGCGGCTTTGTCATCGGCACGGGCGACCTCTCGGAACTGGCGCTGGGCTGGTGCACCTACGGCGTGGGCGACCAGATGAGCCACTACAACGTCAACGCCGGCGTGCCGAAGACGCTGATCCAGTACCTGATCCGCTGGACCGAGCGCACCAGCCAGTTCGACGAGGCGGCGAATGCGGTGCTTGACGCCATCCTGGATACGGAGATCTCGCCGGAACTGGTCCCCACGGGCGAGGAAGAGGAACTGCAGAGCACGCAGGACAAGATCGGTCCCTACGAGCTGCACGACTTCTTCCTCTATCACACGATCCGCTACGGCCAGCCGCCCTCCAAGGTCGCCTTCCTGGCGTTTCACGCCTGGCGCGACGTGACACAGGGACTCTGGCCCATCGGCTTTCCCGACGATGCGCGCAACCAGTACGACCTGGCGGCCATCCGCAAGTGGCTGGAAAGCTTTCTGTGGCGTTTTTTCGAGTTCAGCCAGTTCAAGCGCTCGGCGCTGCCCAACGGGCCCAAGATCTCCTCCGGCGGGGCGCTTTCGCCCCGCGGCGACTGGCGCGCGCCTTCGGACGCCAAGGCCACCGTGTGGCTGGAGGAACTGCGCCGCTCGGTGCCCGATGCGTAGCCGCCGAATCGAAGGGGCATTGCCCCCGGTACGATCCGGATGCGGAAGGGGTGGCGTGAAACCGCGCGCCAGCGGATAATCGGCGGGACACGATTCAAGGGGGTGGTGCGGGACAATGCTGCCAGCCACGCCGCAATTGCCGGAGCCGATACGCGCGCGCTTTGGCGGCGCCAGCCAGCCCGTCGTGGAATTCCTCGAACTCTGGAACCGTTCCCGTCATGGCGCCCTGGTGCCGCTCCGGCGCGAACTCGATCCCTTCCAGGCGCCCAGACTGCTGCGTCATGTCTGGCTCTACCAGTACCTGCCGGACAGGGACGACTTCGTCTGCAAGCTGGCCGGAGAGAACGTCAACGAAGCCTGGGGCGGCCGGCTGAAAGGGCGGATGCTGAGCGACGTGGTGGGCCCCACCCACAGGGATGCCGCCATCCGCCGCTGGCGGGGCGTGATCGAGACGCCCTGCATTCTCTACGGCGCCATAGGCCCCGAACGGCAAGACGCCGACGGCCGCCCGGTCGCCGAGCGGCTGGTGCTGCCGCTGGCGACCGCGATCGATATCGTCGACCACACGATCGGCATCAGCCTCTACAGCGTCAGCCAGACCGACCGGGATCTCATCCGGCCGGTATGGGACGACATGCTGCGCATTCCCTGCGCCGAGTTCCAGGCATTCGATTCGCCCGATCCGCCGGACGCGGCCTGACGGCGGCGGCTATCTCGTGGCGATGATCCAGATGGCGTGGATGATCCCCGGGATATAGCCGAGCAGGGTCAGCAGGATGTTGAGCCAGAAGTGAAGGCCGAGGCCGACCTGCAGGAAAACGCCGAGGGGCGGCAGGATGATGGCCAGGATTATTCGCAGGATGTCCATGGTTCTCTCGCCTGGTTCTTTGCCGTTCTTTTCAGCCTCGCAGATGGCGAGCCGCCGACCGCGCGCAAGGCCGTGGCGGCGGCCCATGTCAGCGTTATTCTGACGCGCCCGCGTCACACATAGCGGCTGCGTACGAACGGCGATGGCCGCGCCTTGCGCCGCGCCCGGCCGTTCTCCAAGGCGATGGCGAAGCCGGGCCGTGCGGTAATCCCCGCGCGCATGTTTACCGCAGCCGCCCTGTTCCACAGCGCCAGCGCAGAATGACGGGCGGGGTCGAAGTCGTCGGGCATGGCGAAGCCCAGATGGTGATGCCAGAGCCGTTGCCGGAACTCACGCACCGCCGCAGGCTGCCGCCAGAGGATCGCGGCCTCCGTATCGAGCGCCAGGCTGCGCCCGTTGAGGTTGGCCGACCCGACCATGGCGATACGGTCGTCGGCGACGATCGTCTTGGCATGAACGTAGATTCCCCTGGCGCCAAGGACGGTATCCTCGGGCGCGTCGTCATCGCCGGCCGGCTGTCGGCTGACCAGAGTGAAGACGCCGACACGTTCGCCCAGCGCCCGGCGCAGACGGCGGATGTTGCGGTACTGCAGCCAGTGGCCGTGACGCGTGGGCGTACTCCAGCCGGCATCCGGATCCAGCCGGTCCGGCGCCAGCGGCAGCAGAAGAATGATCTCCAGTTCGGGGTTCTCCCGGGCCGCCCGGATCAGCCGGTCCGTCACGCTTCGTGCGCGGAGATACTGCGTCTCGATGTAGAGAAAGCGCCGCGCCGCGCCGACAATCTCTTCGATCGCCGCCGAAATCGAGGTGATGCGCCGGTCAACGTCCAGCGCGGCGGGGCTCTCGCCGCCGGAGCGGGAGGTCGCCACGGCCACCTCGCCCTCGGCGCCGGTCCCGCCGGCCGCTTCGGCGCCGTCGGTCATCGGACGAAGCTCGGCCGGCCTGACGTCGGCCTTCTCCTCGAAATCCGGCAAGTCGTCCATGAAGTCCCTGAAGGCCTCCAGCTCGACGTTCCAGCGGTCGACGAAATGATGCGTGAGCAGGGCGACGGCCGGGCCCTCGAGCCGGCAGGCGAGATCGTGCCAGGGCGTCTCGCGGTCATGGCGGAGCGTGTCGTAGCGGCGCTCTCCGATATCCAGTCCGCCCACGAAAGCCGTCCGCCGGTCGACAATGCAGAGCTTTTCGTGATGGGTGCCGGGCAACAGGTTCGCCGGCCGCGGCTGGCGGCGCACGAAACGGTCCCCGCGGCGGACGATGTGCCGCCAGAGTCCGGGCGCGGTCGCGAAGGCGCGGCGCGCCGCGTCGCCGCCGCCGCCGCCCTCCTCCGCGCTCGCCGCCAGGCGCTCGATGAGTCTTCCGATCCTGAATTGCGCGGCAACGTTGCCGGCAACAATCTCGGGCAGGCCGGGCCGGACGGGATTCTGCGAGCACATTACCTGGAGCGTCGCCTCCGCGCGGTTCGACGGACCCGACAGGTCCATCAGACGCCGGTAGGTCCGCCAGGCGCTGCGGTGAAGCGTGGGTGTGAAGACGGGATCGAAATCGGCCAGCAGGACGCGGAAACGGACGCCCCTACCCACGGCGCGGCTGAGCAGAGCCTCCCAGTTCTCGGCCCTGTCGGTCACCAGGTCCAGGTCCGGCGTAAGCGTCCAGTAGGCCATCAGTACCTCGTCCTCAGCGCGGTCGATCGCCGTCTCGATCGCAGCGTAGGTCTCCTCCGCCTCGATCAGGGGCTGTACGCGATGTCCCTCCTGGAAGGCCGGTCCGTGCACCTCTCCTCTCCTCAGAACAGCCAGATCAGGGCCGCCACGCTGGCGACATAGAGACCCAGCATGGTGACGCTCTCGAAGCCGACATTGGCCAGGCCATAGCGCTCCCGCCGCAGCATGCCGATCAGCAGAACCGCGGTCATCAGGATCGCGACCAGGACGATGAGACGCTGATCCTGCGCCATGGCGTGGTAGATCGACCCCGGGCGGTAGGCGACATCGGAAAACGCCGCGAACAGGACGTCGAAGGCGTTGCCGCCAAGAATACCGCTGACGGCGAGCGTCAGCGCGCCCCGGCGAACGGCCGCCACCGTCGTCACCAGTTCGGGCGTCGAGGTAGCGATAGCGGTCATCAGCGCGCCGACGACGCCCTCGCGCACCCCTGCCTTCTCGACCATGGCGATGCCGGCCTCCGCGATCAGCAGTCCTGCCACGCCGACCAGCGCGCCGAGCAGCAGGATCCAGCCGCCAAGGCGAAGCACGGATTCCCCGCCGCGCTCGGGTTCGTCAGGCTCGTCCAGATTGGTGAGGGCAGTCTGCGCCGGTCCCCACATCGGCCGGGCGCCCGCTTCTGCGGCGATGCGCATTCCAAGGCCGTAGACGATGAGCAGCAGCGGCGTCACCGGATGCACCCCCAGGATGGACACCGGCGGCAGTGCCTCGGCCGCCAGCAGCATGGTCAGCAGCACGATCAGCACTGCGCCGCTGACCATTGTGGGCAGCGAGGCGGCCGCGTGTTCCAGATTGGCGCGCCGGTAGGACAGGTCGGCGACCACCAGGAAGGCGGTCTGCGCGGTGATGCCGCCCAGCGCGTTGGAGAGCGACAGCTCCGGGTGCCCCGTGGCCGCCGTCCAGACCGACGTGACGCTGCCCGAGAGCGAGGTGATGAGGCCGAGAAAGACCGCGCCGGTCAGCGCCTCCCCGATGCCGCTGACATCGGCAAAGCGGTCGGCCAGCCGCGTCAGCCGCGCGCCGGCCAGCAGCACCACGATCCCCGCCGCCGCGAAGGCGGTGAGGATCAGCGGCACGGAGAGACCGGCAAGATCGATCACGAGACCACATCTCCCGTCGCCGCGCCGGCGGTTCCATCCGATCCTTCCATGTCCGCAGCCCGCACGCCGTCTTCTTCTCCATCCGCGACTTTCCGGCCGTACCCGGGCAGGTAGGCAGGGCGGGGGGAGATTGCCACCTCGATCCGGACGGGCGGCGACGTCCGGGGTGTTCAGACGGCGACGGCGTGCCGGGCCGGGCCCAGGTTCAGACGGGCGTCGAAGGCGGCCGCGACGACCCGGCTGAGCGGGCGGAACGCCTCGGCGACGACGATGCGGTCGCCGTCACGCCTGACGATCCCGTCGGCCTCGAGAGCGCCGAGGTCCGCCTCCGGCGCAGGGCGGCCATGAGCCGCGGCGAGCGCGGCCAGATCCACCGTCAGATCGCACATGATCCGCTCGATGATCTCCCGGCGCATGCGGTCATCGTCATCGAGGGCGACGCCGCGCGCGATGGCGAAACGCCCGTCGACGATCTCCCGGCGCCAGTTCTCGGTCGCGGCCTCGTTCTGAACGTAGCCCTCGGGCAGACTGCCGATGGCGGACGCGCCAACGCCGAGCAGCACGGGCGCTTCGTCCGTCGTGTAGCCCTGGAAGTTGCGCCTGAGGCGGCCGCTCTCCAGCGCCCGGGCCATCGGGTCATCGGCGCGGGCGAAATGGTCCAGTCCGATCTGCCGGTAACCGCCGGAAACCAGGCGTTCCGCAATGGCGTCGGCCTGTGCCAGCCGCCCGGCGGCGTCCGGCAGGTCTTCCTCGCGGATCATCCGCTGATGCGGCTTCATGTGCGGCACATGAGCATAGCCGAAAACCGAGATGCGCTCCGGCGCAAGCTCGAGCAGCCGGTCCGTGGTCTCGATCACGCCGTCGACAGTCTGCAGCGGCAGACCGTAGAGCAGATCGGCGTTCACACCCTCGATGCCGCCCGCCCGCAGCCGCGCGAATGCGTCGGCGACCACCTCGAAGGGCTGCACGCGGTTGATCGCCCGCTGGACCTTCTCGTCGAAGGTCTGGACCCCAAGGCTGACGCGGTTGACACCGGTCTCGGCCATGGCGTCGACCAGTTCATCGCAAAGGTGGCGCGGATCGACCTCGAGAGCGACCTCCGCGTCGCGCTTGAAGGCGAAGCTGCGGCGAATGCGCTGCATGATCCCCCGGAACCGTGCCGCGCGGACGAGGCTGGGGCTGCCGCCGCCCCAGTGCAGATGCTTCAGCGGCAGCACCGACGGCAGCGCGCGGGCGAGCAGGTTGAGTTCCATTTCCAGCGTGTCGAGATAGCGCTCCAGCGGCTCGTTGCGCAGCGTCGCCCTGGTGTTGCAGCCGCAGTACCAGCACATCGTCCGGCAGAACGGCACGTGGACGTAGAGCGATACCGGGGTGCCCGGCCGGATCCCGGAGAGCCAGGTCCTGTATGTGTCCTGCGTGACCCCGGGGCCGAAATGAGGTGCGGTGGGATAGCTCGTATAGCGCGGAATTCGCTTGTCGGCGTGCGCGAGAATGAGCTCCGTTCGGTTCGCGGACATGATGTCTGGGGCCTCGCTCCTTGATCTTTCGGACGCGAGTCCAGCATGTCCCGCTGCGGGGCCTTTTGACCTATCTCAAATGCGGCGCCGAATTCCGGTGCGCGTTCAGACCTTCCAGAACACGAACAGCGCCCAGGCGATGGCGATCGCCAGTCCGCCCCACAGCGGCGTGCCCTGAAACGCCATCCAGCCGATGAAGATGAAGGCGCTGCCCAGCAGCGTCATGAACAGCCGGTCGCCGCGGGTGGTGTCCAGGCCGAAGACGCCGCGCCGCGGCGCGCCGCCGGGCGAGTAATACTCCCACACGCCCATCGCCGCGATGGCCAGCGCGATGAAGACGAAGAAGGCGGCGGTCGGCCACGTCCAGGCCATCCACGACAGGCCCATATCAGACCCTCCCCAGGGCGAAGCCCTTGGCGATGTAGTTGCGGACGAAATAGATCACGAAGGCGCCGGGCACGATGGTGAGCACGCCGGCCGCGGCCAGCAGGCCGAGCTCGTAGCCCGAGGTCGAGGCCGTCCGCGTCATGACCGCCGCGATCGGCTTGGCTTCCACGGAGGTCAGCGTCTTGGCCAGCAGCAGTTCCACCCACGAGAACATGAAGCAGAAGAACATGGCGACGCCGATGCCGGCGGCGATCGTGGGCATGAAGATGCGGGTGAAGAAGCTCCAGAAGCTGTGACCGTCGATATAGGCGGTCTCGTCCAGTTCCTTCGGCACGCCGGACATGAAGCCTTCCAGGATCCAGACGGCCAGCGGGATGTTGAACAGGGTGTGGGCCAAGGCCACGGCGATGTGGGTGTCGAACAGCCCGACCGCCGAATAGAGCTGGAAGAACGGCAGCGCGAAGACGGCGGCCGGCGCCATGCGGTTGGTCAGCAGCCAGAAGAACAGGTGCTTGTCGCCGAGGAAGCGGTAGCGGGAGAAGGCGTAGGCCGCCGGCAGCGCCACGGCGACAGAGATCACCGTGTTCATCGAGACATAGGCCAGCGAGTTCACATAGCCCATGTACCAGGTCGGATCGGAGAAGATGGCCCGGTAGTTGTCCAGCGTGAAGGTCTCGGGCCAGAGCGTCAGCCCGCCCAGGATCTCGTTCGTGGTCTTGAACGACATGTTCAGCAGCCAGTAGATCGGCAGCATCAGAAAGACGATGTAGACAGTCGGAATCAGCCAGCGCGTGCGCATCGCATTACTCCTCGTTCCGCATCATCAGGGTGTAGAAGACCCAGCTCAGCAGCAGGATGATGACGAAGTAGATCAGCGACATGGCCGCCGCAGGGCCGAGGTCGAACTGCCCCAGCGCGATCTTCACCAGGTCGATGGAAAGCAGCGTCGTCGAGTTGCCCGGGCCGCCGCCGGTCAGCACCACCGGCTCGGTATAGATGTTGAAGCTGTCCATGAACCGCAGCAGCACCGCGATGGTCAGCACGCGCTTATCTTGGGCAGCTGGATATAGCGGAAGATGGCCCAGGAGCTGGCGCCGTCGATGCGGGCGGCCTGATAGTAGGCGTCGGGTATCGAGACGAGGCCGGCATAGGCCAGCAGCACCACCAGCGAGGTCCAGTGCCAGACGTCCATCAGCAGCAGCGTGAACCACGCCGCGGTCGGCTGGCGGGTGTAGTTGTAGTCGAAGCCGAGCTCGTTGAGCCCCCAGCCCATCAGGCCGATCTCGGGCAGGGCGAAGATGTTCCACATCGCGCCGACGACGTTCCAAGGTATGAGCAGCGGCAGCGCCATCAGCACCAGGCAGACCGAGACCCAGAAGCCGCGCCGCGGCATGGCCAGCGCGATGACGACGCCCAGCGGCACCTCGATGGCCAGGATGGAGAAGGTGAAGATCATCTGCCGCGTCAGCGAATCGTGGAAGCGCGGCGAACTGATCACCTGCTCGAACCAGATCATGCCGGCCCAGAAGAACTCGTTGTTGCCGAAGGTCTCCTGCACCGAATAGTTGACCACCGTCATCAGCGGCACGATCGCGTTGAAGGCCACCAGTACGAGGACCGGCAGCACGAAGAACCAGGCGCGCTGGTTGACCGTCTTTCTCATGACGCCGCCCTCCCGCCGGCAAGCCAGCCGTTCTCGTAGATACGGGTGCGCGCGGGCTCGAACGCCAGATGCGCTTCCTCGGAAGGCAGCGGCTCCTCGTTGGAAACCAGCAGCTTGACCGTCTGCCCCTCACGCGTCGCCGTCTCCACCACACGGTAGCGGCCGGTTTCCATGACCCGGGTCACCCGCACGGGCAGGCCGCTGTCCGCAAAACGTACGAACTCCGGGCGGACACCCAGTTCCAGGCCTGAGTTGGCGGTGACCGCCGTGACATTCTCCGCCTCCACCGGCGCGCCGCAGACCACGGCCCGGCCGCCGTCCATGGCGCATGGCAGCAGGTTCATGCCGGGCGAGCCGATGAAATGGCCGACGAAGGTGTGGGCGGGGCGTTCGAACAGGTCGACCGGCGTGCCGATCTGGACCACCTCGCCATCCTTCATCAGCACCACCTGGTCGGCGAAGGTCAGCGCCTCGACCTGGTCGTGGGTGACGTAGATCATGGTCCGGTCGATGCGCCTGTGCAGCTCCTTCAGCTTGGAGCGCAGCAGCCATTTCAGATGCGGATCGATCACCGTCAGCGGCTCGTCGAACATGATGACATTGACGTCGTCGCGGACCAGCCCGCGCCCCAGCGAGATCTTCTGCTTGCCGTCGGCGGTCAGCCCGGATGCACGGCGGTCCAGCATCTCCGTCAGGTCGGTCATGTCCGCGATCTCGGCCACCCTGGCGGCGATCTCGGCGGCCGGCACGCCGCGGTTGCGCAGCGGGAAGGCCAGATTCTGGCGCACGGTCATGGTGTCGTAGATCACCGGAAACTGGAACACCTGGGCGATGTTGCGCTCCGCCGGTCCCCTGCCCGCCACGTCCTCGCCGTCGAACAGCACCCGGCCCCGGCTGGGCGTCAGCAGGCCGGGGATGATGTTGAGCAGCGTGGTCTTGCCGCAGCCGGACGGCCCCAGCAGGGCGTAGGCCCCGCCGTCGGCGAACTCGAAATCGAGCTGCTTCAGCGCCCAGTCCTCGGGCGTCTGCGGGTCGGGCGCGTAGGCATGGCCGAGGCCGTCGAGCGTGATCCGCGCCATGCTCAGCCCGCCCTGTCGCCGGCCGCGCCGGCCATGTGGCCGTCGGCGTCGAAGTACATCGCCCGGGACATGTCGACGTGGAATGTCGCCGGCGCGCCGATCTCGAAATCGTGCACGCCGTGACTGAGCGAAACCCAGTCATTGCCCTGCAGCACGAAATGCACCGTGCTTTCGGAGCCGCTCAGCTCGGCGATCTTGACGGCGCCGGTCACCGCCACGGGCTGGTCGCCGCGCGGCTCGATGGTGACGCGGTGCGGCCGGATGCCCAGGCGGTACTCGCCGTCGGGCATGTCGTCCAGGGCCGGATCGGCGTCCCAGGCCAGATCGCCCAGGCTGAAGCGGCGGCCCGCCTTCTGCACCGGCGCCTCGTTCATCGGCGGTTCGGAGAAGACCTGGGCGCTGACCAGATCTATCGGCCACTTGTAGATTTCCATGGTCGGGCCGAACTGGGTCACCCGGCCTTCGTGCAGCGTCGCGGTGTTGCCCCCGAACAGCAGCGCCTCCATGGGTTCCGTGGTGGCGTAGACGGCGATGCAGTTGCGGTCCGCGAACAGCTTCGGCAGTTCGTCGCGCAGTTCCTCGCGCAGCTTGAAGTCGAGATTGGCCAGCGGCTCGTCGAGCAGGACGAGATTCGCGTCCTTCACCAATGCCCTGGCCATGGCCGTACGCTGCTGCTGACCGCCGGAGAGTTCCGAGGGACGGCGCTTCAGGAACGGCGTCAGCCGCATCAGCTCCGCCATCTCGTGAACCCGGCGGTCGATTTCCGCCTTCGCCATCCGGGCCAGCTTCAGCGGGCTGGCGATGTTGTCGTAGACGGAGAAGTTCGGATAGTTGATGAATTGCTGATAGACCATAGAGACGTTGCGCTTCTGGACCGACACGCCGGTGACGTCCCGGCCGTCGAAATGGATCTCGCCTTCCGTCGGCCGCTCCAGACCGGCCATGAGCTGCATCAGCGTGGTCTTGCCTGCGAGGGTCGTGCCCAGCAGCACGTTGAAGCTGCCCGGCTCCAGCGTCAGGTCCGTCGGGTGGATATGCGTCACGCCCTCGACGCGCTTGCCCACAGATTTAAGTTCCAGCGCCATCTCGTGAATATACTCAAAAGAAACGCCCCGGGGCGGGGCGGAAATGCCCGGCGCGCCCCGGGGGACGCGCCGGGTTCAGTTTCCGACAGACCTCAGTTGGCCTGCCAGCGCTTGATCAGCTCGTCATAGGCGATGGTCTCGCCCTGCGGCTTCTCGTTGGGGAGCTTTGCCTTGGCGCCGCCCTTGCCGATCCACTCGGAAGGATCCTTGGGCTCGTTGAGACGAGGGCCACAACCGCCATAGGTGTTGTTCGCCTTGTCCGCACGCTCCATGCGGGCCATGGTCGTGTCCATCTCCTGAGCCAGCCGGTCCATGGCCTCCTGCGGCGTGAAGGCGCCGGAGTTCACGTCACCGATCTGCTGCCACCAGATCTGGGCCAGTTTCGGATAGTCGGGCACGTTGACGCCGGTCGGCGACCAGAGAACGCGATCGGGCGAACGGTAGAACTCCACCAGGCCGCCCAGTTTCGGCGCGCGGTCGGTGAAGGACTGATGGTTGATGTCGCTGTCGCGGATGATCGTCAGACCGACGTGGCTCTTCTTCAGCGAGGTCGTCTTGGCGACGGTGAACTGGGCGTAGAGCCAGGCGGCCTTGCGGCGGTCGACCGGGGTCGACTTGAACAGGGTCCAGGAACCCGCGTCCTGATAGCCCAGCTTCTGACCTTCCTCCCAGTAGGGTCCGTGCGGCGACGGCGCCATCCGCCAGAGCGGCTTGCCCTCATCGTCGACGGTGTTGTTGCCCTCCGACTTCGGCGCGACCATGGAGGCGGTGAAGGCCGTGTACCAGAAGATCTGCTGGGCCACGTTACCCTGGCTCAGCGCCGGCAGCGACTGGTAGAAGTCGTAGTCGGCGGCGCCCGGAGGCGCGTACTTCCGCAGCCATTCGTCCCACTTGCGGATGGCGTAGACGGCCGCAGGGCCGTTCGCGCCGCCGCCGCGGCTGACCGAGGCGCCTTCCGGATTGCACGAGCCTTCCTCCATGCGGATGCCCCATTCGTCGATGGGCTGGCCGTTGGGCAGGCCCTTGGAGCCGGCGCCGGCCATCGACAGCCAGGCGTCGGTCATGCGCCAGCCGAGATCCGGCGCGCGCTTGCCATAGTCCATGTGGCCATAGACGCGGACGCCGTCGATCTCCTTGACGTGCTCGGAGAAGAACTCGGCGATGTCCTCATAGGCCGACCAGTTGACCGGAACGCCCAGGTCGTAGCCGTACATCTCCTTGAACTGCTTCTGCAGTTCCGGACGGTCGAACCAGTCCTTGCGGAACCAGTAGAGGTTGGCGAACTGCTGGTCGGGAAGCTGGTAGAGCTTGCCGTCCGGGCCGGTGGTGAACGACTTGCCGATGAAATCGTCGATGTCCAGCGTCGGCAGGGTCACGTCCTTGCCGTCGCCGGCCATCCAGTCGGTGAGGTTGACGGCGAGCTGCAGTCTGGAGTGCGTGCCGATCAGATCCGAATCGTTGATGTAGGCGTCGTAGAGGTTGCGGTTGGTCTGCATCTGGGTCTGCACGGCCTGCACGACCTCGCCCTCGCCCAGAAGCTGGTGATTGACCTTGATACCGGTTATTTCCTCGAACGCCTTCGTGAGCACTTTCGATTCATATTCGTGTGTCGGAATGGTTTCCGACAGCACGTTGATCTCCATGCCCTTGAAAGGCTCCGCGGCCTTGATGAACCATTCCAACTCCGCCTGCTGCTCTTCCTTGGTCAGCGTCGATGGCTGGAACTCGTTGTCGATCCACTTCTTCGCCTCCTCCATACCGGCGAAAGCCGGCCCGGATGTTGCGAGAAGCGCGCCGGCCGCGACAGCGGCGAGCAGGTTCCTTTTCATTGATTCAACCCTCCCTAGTGGCGAACGTTCCGATCATCAAATGAAGCAAATCGAAAGTCAATACGAACCAGAACGAAATTCCATGCTTGCCTATTCGCATGGATATGATGGAAAATTGCGTTGCCAATCGGATGTTGCGGGCGCGTCTCGCAATTGCGAACCAAAATGAAAGAAATCGAACTTCTCAAGATGACCCCCCGCCAGTCCGATATCCTGGCCCGGGCGCGCGAGAGCGGGCGCGTCGACGTCGATGACCTCGCCGCGCTGTTCGAGGTGACGCCCCAGACCATCCGCAAGGACATCAACGAGCTCAGCGAGCGCGGCCTGCTGCAGCGCGTTCACGGCGGGGCCGTCTATCCATCCAACGTCACCAACTTCGCCTATGATTCACGCAGGGTGCTGGCGGCCGAGGCAAAGACGCGCATCGGCGCGGCGGCGGCGGCGCTCATTCCCGACAATTCCTCCATCATGCTGAACATCGGCACCACGACCGAACAGGTCGCGGTCGCCCTGCGCCAGCACCGCGGCATCATGGCGATCACCAACAACCTCAACGTCGCCAACATCCTGCGCGAGGCCCCGGCCGCGGAAGTCATCATCGCCGGCGGCGTGGTGCGCGCCTCCGACGGCGGCATCGTGGGCGAGGCCACCATCGATCTGATCAGCCAGTTCAAGGTGGATTTTGCCGTCGTGGGCGCCTCCGCCATCGACGCCGACGGCACGCTGCTGGATTTCGACTACCGCGAGGTCCGCGTCGCCCAGGCGATCATCGGCCATGCCCGGCGCACCATACTCGTCGCCGACCACATGAAGTTCCAGCGCAGCGCGCCGGTGCGCATCGGCCATCTGTCCGACATCGACGTCTTCGTCACCGACCGCCAGCCGCCCGCGGACATCGTCGAGTGCTGCGCCACCTGCGGCGTGCAGCTGCGGATCGCGCCGCTGGCTGCGATCGGCGTGGCCTGAGCGCCGCCGTGCGGGAGGTCGACGTATTCGTCATCGGCGGCGGCATCAACGGCTGCGGGGTCGCGCGCGACCTGACCGGCCGCGGCTACACGGTCGCCCTGGCCGAGATGGCGGACCTGGCCCAGGGCACGTCTTCGGGCTCCACCAAGCTGATCCACGGCGGCCTGCGCTATCTGGAGCACTACGAGTTCCGTCTGGTCCGGGAATCGCTGATCGAGCGCGAGCGGCTCTGGGCCATGGCGCCGCACATCATCTGGCCCCTGCGGTTCGTGCTGCCGCATCACGGCGGGCTGCGCCCGGCCTGGATGCTGCGCCTGGGCCTGTTCCTCTACGACCATCTGGGCGGCCGGAAGCGCCTGCCGGCGGCGCGCACGCTCGACCTCAGGAACGATCCCGCCGGCGCGCCCCTGAAACCGGTCTTCGTGAAGGGCTTCGAGTATTCCGACTGCTGGGTCGACGACGCGCGGCTGGTGGTGCTCAATGCCCGCGACGCAGCGGACCGCGGCGCCGACATCCGCACCCGCACGGAAGTGGTCTCGGCGCGGCCCGGCGCGGACAGGCGCTGGACCATCGAAACCGAGAACCGCGCCGGCGGCGCGCGGGAGCGCCTGTCGGCGGGCGTCCTGGTCAACGCCGCCGGACCCTGGGTGGACCGGGTGCTGGCCGGCGTGCTGGGCCGCAATGCGGTGCATAACGTTCGCCTGGTCCAGGGCAGCCACATCGTGGTGCGCAAGCTGTTCGACCACGACCGCTGCTACATCTTCCAGAACGCCGATGGCCGCATCGTCTTCGCCATACCCTATGAGGGCGACTACACCCTGATCGGCACCACCGACCGCGACTACGAAGGCGATCCGGCCTCCATCGAGATCAGCGAGGAGGAAAAGCGCTATCTGGTCGAGGCCGCGAGCGAGTACTTCTCCCGGCCGGTGACGACGGACGATATCGCCTGGACCTATTCGGCGGTGCGGCCGCTCTATGACGACGGCGCTTCCAGCGCTCAGGAAGCGACTCGTGACTACGTTCTGACCTCGGAGAAGATCGAAGGCGCGGGACTGATCAACGTCTTCGGCGGCAAGATCACCACCTACCGCCGCCTGGCGGAGGAAGTGGCGGACAGGGTCGACGATCTCAGCGGCCGGCGCACCAGCGCATGGACGGCCGGCGCGACGCTTCCCGGCGGCGACATGGGCGTGGACGGCGTCGAGCGGCTGATCGCGGAACTGTCGGCCGCCCACCCCTTCCTGACGCAGGCGGCGGCGGCGCGGCTGGTGCACACCTATGGAACCGGGAGCCGGACGATTCTCGGTCAGGCGAAAACCGCGGACGCGCTCGGCGAGGATTTCGGCGCCGGACTGACGGAAGCCGAACTCCGCTATCTGGTGGAGAGGGAATGGGCGCGATCGGCCGAGGACGTGCTCTACCGGCGCACGAAGCTGGCGCTCCACCTCGACGAGGACGGCCGGGAGCGGCTGGGGCGGTGGTTCGCCGCGAACGCCGCCTGAACCGGGCCCGGCCGGTCCGCGGCTATTCGGAGAACTGCTTCAGATAGGCGATGACGTCGGCGATTTCCTGTTCCTTCTTCAGGCCCGGGAAGGCCATCTTGGTGCCCTTCACATATTTGCGCGGCGCCTCGAGGTATTCGGCCATCGCCTCCTCGGTCCAGACCAGCCCTTCCTCGCCGGCCTTCTTCATCGCCGGCGAGTAGTTGAAGCCCCCCAGGGTTCCTGCCTGCCGGCCGATGATGTCGTTGAGCGGCGGCCCGACGCGGTTCTTCGCGCCTTCGCCGACCATGTGGCAGACCTTGCACTTCTTGTAGACCTTCTCCCCGGCGGCCGGGTCGCCTTCGGCAAGGGCCGGACCTGCGGCGAGCAAGAGGGCGGCGAGCGCCGCCGGCGCGAGGGTTTTCAGCATCATCCCAATCCTCCTGACGGCGTCCCGATCAACCCGGATCGGCCAAACCTGGCCGGACGCCAAAATCACTGGCGGTGTTCTGGATCGTCCGGCCCCGGATGGCAACCCTGAGGCGGAGCGGCGGGACGCCGCGCCCGGGAATGCGGCTCCGCGCTGGCCGCAACTTGCCGGAGGGCATACGATTACTGACCCGGGGAGATGGCGGCGCGGGCCGCTGACACGATCATCGTTTGGGGGGAGAGGCATGAGCGAAGTATTCACCGACGGAGAACAGAAGCTGCTGGCCGCGAACGAGAAGGTCGCAGAGGTGGCGGCCAGGGTCGCCGGCGACTGCGAAACCGGCCGACGGCCGCCGCGGGAAGTCTGGCAGGCCTATGCCGAAGCCGGGCTCAAGGGCATGCTGGTGCCGGAGGAAAAGGGCGGCCTCGCCGTCCGCGCCACGGTGATGGCCAGCATGTCCGAAGTTCTCGGCCGCGCCGACCCCATCGCGGCGCTGACCTTCGTGCCGCAGGAATACTGCATGGCGGCGATCGACCGCTATGGCCACCATCCCTGGCATGAGGAGATGCTGAAGCGACTGATGGCGGCGGAGGTCTCGACCGGCTTCCTGTTGACAGAGCCAGCGGCCGGTTCCGACGCTACCGCCATGACCACCACGGCGGCGAAGGACGCCGGCGGCTGGGTGATGAACGGCGCCAAGGCCTGGGTCACCAACGCCCCGCATATCGACGAGTATTTCGTCTTCGCCCAGACCGAACCGGGCAGCGGAGCGAAGGGCATCGCCGGCTTCCTGGTGCCGCGCGAGGCCGACGGCGTCGAGGTGGGCCGCCCCTACGACATGCTGAGCGGTCATGTCGCCTCTATCGCCGACGTCACGTTCCGGGACGTCGCCCTGGCGCCGGAGCGGATGGTGGTGCCGCCCGGCGAGGGGCTTCGGGCTGCGCTTTCGGCCATCGACATGGCTCGGATCAACGTCGCGGCCATGTGCTGCGGCGCGCTCGCCGTGGGCCTGGAGACCGCGCTGGATTACACCACGCAGCGGCGCGCCTTCGGCGCCGAGGTGGCGCAGTTCCAGGGCATGCAGTGGCAACTCGCGGAGGTCGCCACCGACCTGCACGCCGCGCGGCTGATGACCTATGACGCCGCCGCCCGGCTGGAGGCCGAGGGCAAGGCCTCGGTCGAAGCGGCGCACGCGAAGAAGTTCGCCACCCGTGCGGCCATGGAGGGCCTGGACATCTGCATGGGCCAAATGGGCTCCAACGGCCTGAAGCACGACACGCCCCTGCCGCGGCTGTTCGCGGCGGCCAAGATCGCCAAGACCATGGACGGCTCGACCGAGATCCAGAACGTGGTGATCAGTCGCGCGCTGCTGGCCCCATTCAGGGACCGTCTCTCGGGCTGAAACCCGAAACGGGAAGGGCGCGGCACGGCATGGAACTGGCGACACCACTCGTCACCTTCGGACTGCTCCTTCTTGTGGGGCTGGCGCTCGACGCCCTGGGGCGGCTGACCAGGCTGCCGCGCATCACGCTGCTGGTGCTGTTCGGACTCGTCATCGGTCCGTCGGCGCTGGACATCCTGCCCGTCAGCGCGGAGGGCTGGCTGGACACGATTTCGGTTCTGGCGCTGACGATGATCGCCTTCCTGCTGGGCGGCGAACTGGCCTGGGCATCGCTCAGGACCCATGGCAGGGCGATTCTCGCCGTCTCGCTCTCGGTCATGACCGTCTCCTTCGCGGTCATGGCCGCCGGACTGACGTTCGCCGGCGCGCCGCCGGTTCTCGCGCTGCTGCTGGCCGGCATCGCGCTGGCGACCGACCCCGCCGCAACCCGCGAGGTGGTGCGGGAGATCCGCGCCGACGGACCGGCAACGACGACACTGCTGGGGGTCGTGGCGATCGACGACGCCTGGGGCGTGATCGTGTTCAGCGTCGTGCTCGGCTTCGTCGGTCCCGGCGGCATCGTCGACGGGCTCGGCGACGGACTGGTCGAGGTCTTCGGAGCGATAGGCCTCGGCCTCGCGATCGGCCTCCCGGCGGCGCTGTTGACGGGACGGGTCAGGCCGGGAGAACCGACCCTGGCCGAAGCGCTGGGGCTGGTTCTGCTTTGTGCGGGCATGTCGCTCTGGCTGGAGATCTCGTTCCTGCTGACAGGCATGACCACGGGAGCGGTCATCGTGAACCTGGCCCGCCATCACAACTTCGCCTTCCACGAGATCGAGCATATCAGCGGCCCGGTTCTGGTGCTTTTCTTCGTCCTCGCCGGCGCAGCCGTCGACCTCTCCTCGGTGATCATCGCCGGCCCCCTCGGCCTCGCCTTCCTGCTGCTGCGATTGGGCGGTCGCGTCGGCGGCGGCTGGCTGGGCGGCCGGCTGGGCGGAATGCCGGACTCTCAGGCGCGGATGATGGGGCTGACCCTGCTGCCCCAGGCCGGCGTGGCGCTCGGCATGGCGCTGGTCGCCAGCGTGGCCGTCCCCGAACACGCAGTGACCGTGACGGCAGTGACGGTGGCGACAACGGTGGTCTTCGAACTGCTCGGGCCGATCGTCACACGGCTGACGCTCATCCGCCTCGGCGAAGCGGGACGCGCCAGGCCGGAACCCTCCGACACCCCCACCGGATAGGCCGAGGCTACTCTGCTGCCTGAACGCCGGCAGACGGTTCACGGAAGCCGGCGAGCAGCGCCTGCTCCTTGCGCTTCGCCTTCGCCACGTTGCGTTCCTTGACGTGCCCGAAGCCGCGCATCTCATCGGGCACCTCGGCGATCTGGACCGCCAGCCCGTGGTTGCCAGCGCCAAGTTCGCTCAGCACGTTCTCGATCGTCGCCATGTAGTCGGCGATGAGCTGCCGTTCCATGCGGCGCTCCTCCGTGCGGCCGAAGATGTCGAAGCGCGTGCCCCGCAGCCCCTTCAGTTTCGCCAGCACGCGGAAGACATGGATCATCCAGGGGCCGTATTCACGCTTCTGCAGCTCGCCCGTCTCCGGATCGCGCGCCGAAGCGATGGGCGGCGCAAGATGGAACTTCAGGCGGTAATTGCCGGCGAACTGGCGGCGCACCTTGGCCATGAAAGTCGGGTCCGTATAGAGCCGGGCGACCTCGTATTCGTCCTTGTAGGCCATCAGCCTGAAAAGCGACCGGGCGACCGCTTCGGCCAGATCGGTCCGGCCCGGCGCCTTCGCCTTCTCGGCGGCGGCGACGCGCTCCACGAAGGTGCGGTAGCGCGCGGCGTAGGCCGCGTCCTGGTAGTCGGTGAGCCGGCGCACGCGGTCGGCGACGATCTCTTCGAAGCCCTGCGGCCGCTTCTTCGGCGCAGTCTGGCTGGGCTCGGCGGCGGCGCGCACCGCGTCCGGGTCGTGAGCCGCCAGGCGGCCCCAGGAGAGAGCCTGCTTGTTGGCCTCGACGGCGATGCCGTTGATCTCGATGGCCCGCTCGATGGCCTCCAGGCTGAGCGGGATCAGACCCTTCTGCCAGGCGAAGCCGAGGAGGAAGGGATTGGAGGAGATCGTGTCGCCCATGATCTGGCCCGCCAGGCTGGTGGCGTCGATGAAGTCCGCGTGGTCGTCGCCCAGAGCCTCGCGGATACGGTCGGCCGATTCGGCTTCGCCCAGATCGATGTCGTTGTTCTGCACGAAGGCGGCGGTCGGCTGCACGGCGCTGTTGAGCACCGCGCGGGTGACACCTTGCTCCATCGTGCCGATGGCCTTGGGGCTGGCCGCGACCACCATGTCGCAGCCGAGGATCACGTCGGCGCCGCCCGCGGCGATGCGGACGGCATGGATGTCCTCGGGCTCCGGCGCCAGGCGGACATGGCTCATCACCGCGCCGTTCTTCTGCGCCAGACCGGTGAAGTCGAGCGCGGTCGCACCGCGGCCCTCCACATGGGCGGCCATGGCGATCAGCGCGCCGACGGTAATCACGCCCGTACCGCCGATGCCGGTGACCAGAATGCTGTAGGGCTCGGTCAGCTCCCGCCGCTCGGGCTCGGGCAGGCCGGCGAAGGGATCGGCCTCCGCGCCGACGACCTTGAGGTCCGGCTTGGGCGCGCGGCGAACACCGCCGCCCTCGATCGTGACGAAGCTGGGGCAGAATCCCTTCAGGCAGGAGAAGTCCTTGTTGCAGTCGGACTGATCGATGCGGCGCTTCCGGCCCAGATCCGTCTCCAGCGGCTTCACCGAGACGCAGTTGGACTGGACCGAGCAGTCGCCGCAGCCCTCGCAGACCTCGTCGTTGATGAAGACCCGCTTCGCCGGATCCGGATAGGTGCCGCGCTTGCGCCGGCGGCGCTTCTCGGCGGCGCAGGTCTGGTCGTAGATCAGCACCGTGAGGCCCGGCGTGCCCCTCAGCTCCTTCTGCACGGCGTTGAGTTCGTCGCGGTGATGGATGGTCACGCCCGGCGCCCAGTGGACGCCCATGGGGTACTTGTCGGGCTCGTCCGTGACGACGACGACGCGCCTGGCGCCCTCGTCATGAACCTGGCGGCTGATGTCCCAGACGGTCAGCGGCCCGTCATGCTGCTGCCCCCCGGTCATGGCGACCGCATCGTTGAACAGGATCTTGTAGGTAATGTTGACGCCGGCCGCGGCCGCGGCGCGGATCGCCAGCAGGCCGGAATGGTAGTAGGTGCCGTCGCCCAGGTTCTGGAAGACGTGGAGTTCGTCGGTAAAGGGCGACTGGCCGATCCAGGTGACGCCCTCGGCGCCCATGTGGGACATGGTCTGCGTCCGGCGCTCGGGCATCCAGACGGCCATGCCGTGACAGCCGATGCCGGCCATGGCGCGGCTGCCTTCTGGCACGCGGGTCGAGGTGTTGTGCGGGCAGCCGGAACAGAAATAGGGCGTGCGCACGGTCTTCGGCGGCGGCCCGTGCAGCGCGGCCTGCTTGGCCTCGATGCGGGCCAGCCGCTGGCGCAGGGCCGAATCCATCGCGCCACGCTTCTCCAGGCGTTCGGCGAGGACCCGCGCGACCATGCCGGGATCAAGCTCGCCGATCTTGCTGAGCAGCGGCGCACCGGTTTCGTCGGCCTTGCCCACGACCGCCGGACGGCGGTCCGACGGCAGGTGATAGAGCAGCTTCATGAGCTGGTCCTCGATCAGGCCGCGCTTCTCCTCGACGACGATGACCTCCTCCAGGCCCTCGGCGAAACCGAGCGCGCCTTCGCGCTCCAGCGGCCAGGTCATGGCGACCTTGTAGATGCGGACGCCGAGCTCGTTCAGGCGGCCCTCCGGCAGGCCGAGATCCTCCAGCGCCTGGCGCAGGTCCATGTAGGCCTTGCCCGTGGAGATCACGCCGATGCGCGCCGGCCGGTCCGGTTCGAAGACGATACGGTCGATGTGATTGGCGCGGGCGAAGGCGGCGACCGCGTCCAGCCGCGGCCCGTTGGCCAGCATCTCCGCGCCGGCCGGATCGTAGCCCAGGCGGATGTTCAGGCCGCCGGGCGGCATCTCGAAATCGTCCGGAATCACGATCTGCAGGCGGTCGGGATTGACCCGGACCGAAGCGCTGGACTCGACGGTCTCCGAGATCGCCTTGAAGCCGATCCAGGCGCCCGAATATCGCGACATGGCGAAGCCCAGCAGGCCGAGATCGAGATAGTCCTGCACGCTGGCCGGATTCAGCACCGGCACCAGCGAGGCGATGAGAACCTGTTCCGACTGGTGCGGCAGCGTGGACGAGACCGCGCCATGGTCGTCGCCGGCCATCAGCAGGACGCCGCCGGTTGCGCTCGCGCCTGCGTGGTTGCCGTGCTTGATGGCGTCGACGGATCGGTCGACGCCGGGCCCCTTGCCGTACCAGATGCCGAAGACGCCGTCGTACTTCGCGCCGGGGAACAGGTTGACCTGCTGGCTGCCCCAGACGGCGGTAACGCCCAGGTCCTCGTTGACGCCGGGCTGGAAGCGGATGTGATTCTGCTCCAGCAGGCCGCGGGCGTCCCACAGCGCCTTGTCGTAGCCGCCCAGCGGGGAGCCGCGATAGCCGGAGTGAAGCCGCCGGTGTTCAGTCCCTGCGCCAGATCGCGCTTGCGCTGCATCAGCGGCAGACGGACCAGCGCCTGCACCCCGTTGAGGAAGATGCGCCCGCTCTCCAGACGGTACTTGTCCCGCAGATCGACCTTCGCCAGTTCCATGATCCCCGACCTCCCCAAGATTGGCTGCGACATACTAGACCGTGGTTCGCCGTTTGGCGAAGCGTGTCAGCAATGCCTCAGTAGAGGAGCTCCGGCAGGAAGAGCGTGATCTGCGGAAACCCGATCAGCAGCCCGAGCGTGATCAGGTCCGCGACCACGAACCAGAGGATGCCCTTGAAGATCACTTCCGTCTTGATGGCGTCGCCGACGATCCCCTTGATGACGAAGACGTTCAGACCGACGGGCGGCGTGATCAGGCCGATTTCGAGATACTTGACGATCAGGATGCCGAACCAGATCAGGTCGATGCGAAGCGATTCCACCACCGGCAGGAAGATCGGCAGCGTCAGCAGCATGATGCCCAGCGGGTCGAGGAACATGCCGAGCGCGAGATAGACCACCGAGATGCCGAGGATCAGCGCGATCTCGCTGATGCCCTCCGCCAGCACCACGTCCGCCAGGAAGTCGGAGACTCCCGCGAAGGCGAGGAAGCGCGTCAGCAGGTTGGCGCCGATGGCGATGATGAAGATGGCCGCCGTCGACTGCATGGCCTCCATCGTGGCGTCGCGCAGCCGGGCCCAGTTGAGCGACCGCTTGAGGAAGGCGATCACGATAGACAGCGCCGCGCCGATCGCGCCCGCCTCGGTCGGTGTGAAGACGCCGCCGAACAGGCCGCCGAAGACGCCGATCACCAGCAGGATCACCGGCCAGGTATCGTAGAAGGCGTAGAAGCGATCGCGCCAGGAAATCTGCTCGTGGACGGAAGGCGCGAGCGATGGCGTCGCCTTCACACGGAGATAGATCATCAGCGCGAACATGAACGCGGTGAGTATGCCCGGCAGGAAGCCGCCCACGAACAGCTTGCCGATGGGCACCTCGGCAAAGATACCGAAGATCAGCAGCAGAATGCTGGGCGGTATCAGCGAGCCGATGGTGCCGGCGGCGGCGACGGAGCCGGCGGCCAGCCCCTTGTCGTACCTTGCCTTGAGCATCTCGGGCACGGCGATACGGCCCATGGCGGCGGCGCAGGCGACCGAGGAGCCGGTCACCGCCGAGAAGCCGGCGGCGCCGCCCACGGAGGCGATGGCGAGGCCGCCCGGCAGGGCGGACAGCCAGTAACGCGCCAGCCGGAAAAGCGATTCCGTCAGATTTGCATGGTAGCAGACATAGCCCATGAGCAGGAACATCGGCACCGAACTCAGCGTCCAGTGCGCCACCAGTTCGTAGGGCACCGCTGTGACGATGCCCAGCGTCGGTTTCAGGCCCAGAAGGGTGTAGATGCCGACGAGGGAGACGCCGCCCAGCGCAATGCCGACGGGCACCCGGGCGAGCAGCAGCATGATGAGGATGACGAGGCCGAGCCCGCCGATCTGAAGGTCGGACATCAGGCTTCGTCCAGTTCGACTGATTCATTGCCTTCCTGGATCAGGCGCTCCTCGCCGCGGAACATCATGATGGCTTTCCAGAGAAGTACGAGAGTGAGGAGGCCGCAACCGAGCGGCACGAAGAAGCGGGTCTGCCAGATCTCCAGCGGCACGGTGCCGTAGAGATACTCGCCGATCTCATACTTGTTGACCGCGTCGTGCCAGGTGCGCGCAGTCAGGATGGAGAAGTAGACAACCCCCAGCAGGGAGACCAAGCCGATCAGGGTCCGGCGAATCCTTGGCGCCAGATACTGCGAGACGATCTCCACCGTGATGTGGCCGTTGCGAAACTCGACCGCCGCCAGCGGAAAAAACACCACCGCCACCATGTAGTAGTGCGAGGTCATTTCGATGGTCACGGGCAGAGGCAGGCCGAAAAGCCATTTGCCGGCCACATCGATACTGACGTGAAGCAGCATGGCGAACATGCCGAGCATGCCGATCCAGCCGAAGACCCTGGCCAGGATTCTGAGCGTCCTCTCGATCATTGCGTTCTCCTCCCCTGTACGGCGGCAGGGCGGGCCGCCCGGATGGCGCCCCGCCCCGTCGTCATCGCCGGTCCGGCCGCAGCCGGTCCGCCTACATGCCGTAGGTCGAGACGTCGACCTTCGAGATCACGTCGGTCTTGAAGCGCTCGCGCAGCGCATCGACATCGCCGTCGACCTCTTCGTAGATCTGCGTCCACTTGTCGACGAGCGCGCTCATCTTCTCGATCAGCGGCTCGGGATTCTCGATACCACGGGTTCCCTTGCCCTTCTCGACGAGGCCGGCCTTCTCCGCGGCGACGTACTCATCGCGGATCGCCTTGAATTCGTCGGAGATCTCCTGCACGCGGATGCCCTTGGCCTTGCTCTCCTCCAGCGCTTCCCGGTCCGTGGCCATGTAGCCGGCTGCGATGCCGAAATTGGCGTCGGAGGCTTCTTCCAGCATGATGCGCCGCTGCTCGTCCGTGAGCCCGGCCCAGGTATCGGGATTGAACGCGAAGGTATTGATCGCGCGGTAGGCGCCGACGTTTACCAGCAGCACGTCCTTGGTCATGTCCCACAGGCCGTAGGTCTTGAGCGAGGCGGCCACGTGGAAGGAGGCGTCGACGACGCCGCGGCTCTGGGCCTCGTACTGCTCCGACGAGGGCACGTTGACCGGCGTCGCGCCGACGGCCTTGACGAAGTTGTCCCAGGCTGCGCCGGCCGAGCGGATCTTCAGGCCTTTGATGTCTTCGGGGCTGTCGATCATCTTCGACGACATGATCACCATCGGCGGCACCGCGTAGGTGCCGGTGTAGACGTTGCCGCGCTGCTTGTACTCCTCGCGGCAGGGCTCGCACTGGGTCAGGATCAGTTCGGTCGTCGCCGCAGTGACGATCAGCGCGTTGGTGCCGATCGCGGCCATGTCGTTGATGAAGGCCGTGTGCGGGAACTCGGCCGGGTGGTAGCCGACGATGACGTAGCCCAGATCGACCATGCCGTCGCGGATACCTTCGGAGGCCGCCTTCGGCCCCAGCAGCGAACCGCCGAGGAACAGCTTCACGGTCACTTCGCCGTCGGTCCGTTCCTTCACGCCTTCGGCGAAGGGCTCCCAGCCGTCGGCGACGGTGTTGTTCTTGGGCGGCAGATGAACGGAGGCCTTCAGCTCCTTCGCCGCCGCGCCACCCGCGACGCCGGCGGCCATGCCGGCGGCGAGAGCGATCGCCGTCAGATGTTTCATGTAGGTCATCGGTTTTCTCCCCTGTCTCAGGATTGGCCCGGGACTTCTCGCCCCGGGGTCTTGTTTGCCCGGTTCAGAACGGCTCGATGCTCCGCTTCCTTGTGGTGCGCTCGGGCGGGCGCGGAAAGGTGCCAAGGGTGCGGATCAGGATGTCGCGCGTCTCCGCCGGATCGATGACATCATCGAAGCCGAAGCGTTCACCGACGCGCAGCGAAGTGTTGTAGGCCTTGAGTTCGTCGGTGTAGTCGCGGTGCGCCTGGGCGCGGGCGGCCGGATCCTCGATGGCCGCCAGTTCCTTCTGGAAGATGATGCTGGCCGCGCCTTCCAGCCCCATGCCGCCGAATTCGGCGGTCGGCCAGGCCAGCAGGATTGCCGGCATCAGCGGGCGCGAGCCCATGATGTAGTAGCCCAGCCCGTAGGCCTTGCGCAGCACGACCGTCATCAGCGGCACGGTGGCGTTGGCGAGCGCCGAGAGCAATCGTGCGCTGCGGCGGACCAGACAGGTCTGCTCGATCTCCGGGCCGACCATCAGGCCCGGCGTGTCGCAGAGCAGCAGGATCGGGATGTCGTAGGCGTCGCAGATCTGGACGAAGCGCGCCGCCTTCTCGCAGGCCGGGCCATCCATCGCGCCGGCCATGAACATCGGCTGGTTGGCGATGACGCCGACCGTCTGCCCGCCCATCCGGGTCAGCGCCGTGACCATGGCGCGGCCATAGGCGGGCTTCAGCTCCAGCATCTGATCGCCGTCGGCCATGACCTCGATGACCTTGCGCACGTCATAGGCGCGGCGCGGGCTTTCCGGCACCAATTCGCGCAGCTTCGTCTGGTCCTGGGCCGGAACGGTCTCCTGCGGGCCGCTGAAGAAGGAGAGATACTTCTTCGCCAGCGCGCAGGCTTCCCGCTCGTCTTCGGCGAGCAGGTCGATCGCGCCGGACTTGTAGTGCACTTCGGCCGGTCCGATCTCCTCGGGCGTCAGCTTCACGCCCAGCGCCGCTTCCACCAGCGGCGGCCCCGCCATGCCCATGGAGGCGTTCTTCGTCGCGATGGCGACATCGCAGAGCCCGGCCAGGTTGGCGTGACCGGCGAAGGCGCGGCCGGGCACGATGCCGACGGTCGGCGCCTGCCCCGAAAGCCGGGAGAAGGTCACGAAGGTCGGCGAGCCGAGCCGGTTCGGCACGAACATGTCGTGCGGCCGCGCGCCGCCGCCGTCCAGCCAGCAGATCACCGGCAGGCGCTGCTTCTCGGCAAACTCGAACATCCGGCTGATTTTCGTGTGGTTCACCGCGCTCTGGGTCCCCGCGTAGACGGTATAGTCATAGGCGACCATGACGACCGGCCGGCCGTCGACCGTACCG
Organism: Minwuia thermotolerans; assembly: GCF_002924445.1. Taxonomy (NCBI): domain Bacteria; kingdom Pseudomonadati; phylum Pseudomonadota; class Alphaproteobacteria; order Minwuiales; family Minwuiaceae; genus Minwuia; species Minwuia thermotolerans. Next base: position 49,575 of record NZ_PIGG01000064.1, on the reverse strand, counting down.
GTCCCCGTCACCAGCCCGTCGGCCGCGCCGGACATGCCCTCGGTCGCGGGCTTCGCCAGCGCGCCGTACTCGACCAGGCTGTCCGGGTCCAGCATGCCGGCGATGCCCTCCCGCGCCGTCCAGCGCCCGCGGGCGTGCTGCTTGTCGACGGCGGCCGTCCGCGCCTCGTCGCGCGTCGCCTGGCGCGCCTCCAGGATCTGGCGCAGCGCCTCGCGGATCTCGCCGGTCTCGCCGGGCATGGGTTCGTGTCGGTTCATCGTGTTCGGTTCCGCTCCTTCGGCTTCAGGCCGCGCCGATGCGGTCGCGGCGGATCTTCACGCCCGCCGCCTCGCGGTCCCAGGTGTCTTCCGTCACGCCTTCTGCACGCAGCAGATGCTTCTGCACCTTCTGCGTCGGCGTCTTGGGCAGGTCGTCCATGACCCGGATGAAGCGCGGGATCATGAAGTGCGCCATGCGGGGCTGGAGGAACTCCAGCAGCGCCGCCGGGTCCACCGACCGCCCCGGCACGGGCGCGACGACGACGAGCACTTCGTCCTCCGAGAACTCGCTGGGCACGGCCACCGCGGCGCTCTCCCGCACATCCGGGTGCGCGTTGACCTCGTTCTCCACCTCGAACGACGAGATGTTCTCGCCGCGGCGGCGGATCGCGTCCTTGGCCCGGTCCAGGAAATAGAAGGTTCCGTCGGCGTCCTTGCGGAACATGTCGCCGGTATGGAACCAGCCGTTGCGCCAGGCTTTCGCCGTGGCTTCCGGATTGTTGTTGTAGCCGTGGTTGAGGCCCCAGGGGCGTTCCTCGCGGACGATCATCTCGCCGATCTCGCCGACCGGCACCTCGCAGTCATTCGCGTCGACCAGCCGGACCTCGGCGCCGGGCCGGACCTTGCCGCAGGAACCGACCTTCTGCGGGTTCCGCTCCGACATCAGCTGGCACGAGATCTCGGTCATGTTGAAGGTGGTGTAGACGTCCAGTCCGAAGCGCTGCGTGAAGGCCGTGACGTCCTCCGACAGGGGCACCATGAAGACGGTGCGCAGCGGGTGGTCATGGTCGCGTGGGCTGGGGTCCGCCTTCATCAGGAAGGGCGTCATCGCGCCGAGCAGGGTCACGCAGGTGGAGCCGGATTCGCGCACCGTGTCCCAGAACGTGTCCGTCTTGAAGCTGTCGACCAGCGCGATGGAGCCGCCCTTGGCCAGCATGCCATAGCTGTTGCCCGTGCCGCCGGCATGAAACAGCGGCAGGTTGATCAGCCGCCGGTCCGTGTGGTCCAGCATCGGCCGGGCGCTCGTCGCCATGGTGAAAAGGTGCAGGTACGACGACAGCACACCCTTGGACGGTCCCGTCGTGCCGGACGTGTAGATGATCGACTGCAGGTCCCAGGGATCGATCGGCCGCTCCAGCGGCGCCGGCTCGTCGCCGGGCGCGCCCAGCGCATCCTCCGGTTCCACCGGCAGGCGGTCGAAATCCGTCTCCCCGCCGACGACGATCAGCCGTTCCAGTTTCGCCAGGTCGATCTCGGACAGCCGCTCGACCAGGTCGGCGTGCACGATCATCAGCTTCGCGTCCGAATTGCGGACGACATGTTCCAGCAGGCCGCCGCGATAGGCGGTGTTGATGGGGACATAGGCCGCACCGACGTAGTTGATGCCGAACCAGCAGCGCAGCATCAGCGGCCCGTTGGGCAGCCAGACCAGCACACGGTCGTCGCGCGCGACGCCGATCTTCTGCAGCCCGGCGCCGGTACGGGCGGCTTCGGACCGCATTCGGGCATAATCCCACAATTCGCCGCCCTCGAACCAGGCGAAGGGCGCATCCGGCGTCGCCTCGGCATGCCGATCCAGGATATGGCGCAGCACGCAGCGGTCGCGGTTCGGGATGCGCGGGTCGCTGAACTCGCCCGCTTCGCTGACCTGCTGGTTCACGTCGCTCCTCCCCATTGTCGTTCCCTTGTCGGCCGGCGCCTCCCCTTGCGCCGACCGCCCACCGGGCCTCTCCGCTCCCCAGCGGAACTCAGATCGGCGAGATCGATCTCACCTTCGGCGGCACGTTGTTCTCCCGGCGGCGCGGCGCGCGTGCCAGGACCTCCACCAGACGCCGGCGGGTATCTTCCGGCGCCACGATGTCGTCGATGCCGAAACCCTCGGCCCCGCGCAGCGGGCTGACCTGCGCGCGCATCTCCGCGATCAGTTCCTGGCGCTTCGCATCCGGATCGTCGGCCTGCTCGATCTGCTTGCGGTAAGCGACATTGGCCGCGCCCTCCAGCGACATGGCGCAGATCTCCGAGGTCGGCCAGGCCAGCGCCGCGTCGGCATCGAAGCTGCGCCCGCCGCACATGGCGATGTAGCCCAGGCCGTAGCCCTTGCGCAGGACGATGGAGACACGCGGCACCGTGGCGTGACCCAGTTCGTAGATCATCCGCGCGCTGCGCCGGCCCAGCTGCGAACGCTCGGCGGACGAACCGATGGAAAATCCCGGCACGTCGATGAGGTAGACCAGCGGCAGGCCGAAGGCGTCGCAGATGGCGACGAAGTGCGAGATCTTCTCGCAGGCCGGCGAGGTCAGCATGCCGCCCAGATGCATCGGCTGATTGGCGATGACGCCGACCGGCCGGCCCTCCAGCCGGGCGAAGGCAGTGATGGCGTTCTTCGCATAGGTGGGCTTGATCTCGAAGACACTGCCCGTGTCGGCGAAACCCCGGATCACCCGGCGGACGTCATAGGCCTTGCGGGTGTCGGCCGGCACCATGGCCGCCAGCTTGTCCTGCTCGCCGCTCTCGCCGCCCCCGGTTTCGGGCGGCGTCATCCGCGCGTTGGACGGCAGGTAGGACAGATAGCGCTTCACCGCGTCCAGCGCCTCGGCTTCCGTCTCCACACCCAGATCGGCCAGCCCGTGCCGGTCGACCTGAACCTCCGCGCCGCCCAGCGACTGGATGTCGATATCCTCGCCCGTGCCCGCCTTGACCAGCGCCGGCCCGGCGAGGCCCATGCAGGCCTGACCGCGCACCATGACGACGAAATCCGACATGCCGGCGTAGTTGGTCGGACCGGCGAAGCCCGCGCCCATCATCGCCGAGACCACCGGCACCCAGCCGGAGATGCGGGCAAGATTGTGGAACATGGGCGAACCGTTTGCGAAGTGCCGCGAATCCTGGCCGTCCTGGATGCGGTGACCGCCGCCATCCAGCAGGAAGATCATCGGGCAGCCTTCGCGGATCGCCTGCTCGACCGCGCGGCGCAGCTTGGCGCTACCCAGCTTGCCGCTGCTGCCGCCGTGCACGGTGAAATCCTGCGCGGCGATCACCACCGGGCGGCCGTCGATCCGCGCGCCGCCGGTGACCACGCCGTCCGCAGGCCGCGAGTCGCGGTCTCCGCCATCGTCGCAGACCAGGCCGCCGATCTCCCGGAAACTGCCTTCGTCGACGAGACAGGCGATGCGCTGGCGCGCGGTCATTTCCGCGCGGCGAAGCATGCGCTCGACCGCCCGGGGGCGGCTTTCGTCGCTCAGCGCGTCGCGCGCCGCCGCAATCGCCGCTTCCGCCTCGGCCCCGCTCCTGTTCGGCATCGGATTGGACATGATGACCTCAGCTCTCCAGCCGCACCACGATCTGGCCTTCCTGGACGCTTTCCGCCTCCTCGACCAGAATCTCGGCGATGCGCCCCGCCGCGGGGGCCATGACCGGGATCTCCATCTTCATCGATTCAAGGATGAGGATTTCCTCGTCCTCCTCCACCGCATCGCCGACGGCGGCCACGATCTTCCACACCTTGCCGGCGATTTCCGATTTGACGTCCATGCAACTTCTCCCAACCTGGCGCTGCTCCCGGCGGCGCCCGAAATTCCATCAATGTGCGGCCAGAACCTGCCGGAACATGCCCACGAGGTCGTCGCGGGCGCTGTCCAGGTCGGTCTTGCCGCCGTCGACCAGCGCCTGGACGATGACGCCGCGCACCGCGCCCAGGATCATGGTGGCGAAGCGGTCGATATCGACGTCTGCGCGCAGCTCGCCCATTTCCCGGGCCTCCTGCAGGTGGCGGCGGAAGCCCTCCCGATAGCCTTCGCCCAGCGCCTGCATGCGCGGCTTCAGTTCCGATGCGGAGCCCATGGACTCCACATAGAGCTGGTAGACGGCGACGGTCGCAGGCGCGCTGTCGCGGGCGCCGGCCATGTGTGCGCCCATGCGGACGAACAGCGCGTCAAGACCGCGTCTGTCGCCCAGCGCCTTCGCCAGGCGGTGCTGGAACCAGGCGTCGCAGGTGTCGACCACGGCCTCCAGCAACGCCTGCTTGGTGCCGAAGCGCGCCACCGGCAGGCCGCGGCTGTAGCCCGATTCCGTGCCGATCTGCGCCAGGCTGCAGCCCGCCGAACCATTCCGCGCGATCAGGCGGAGGGCCGCGGCGATCATCTTCCTGTCCGACTGGGCCCGCCTTTCGGTCTGGCTGCGGCGCGGCTGTGGAGCGTCTGGCAAGGCGAACCTATTTGCTTGTTGACCAGCAAATATAAGGCAGAAGAAAGAGGCGTTGGCAACCGTGGATCAGCCATGCGTCAGGTGCCTGATCGATCGTCCAGTCAGATCAGGGAGATAGCGGTCAGTCGACCGGATCGGCGAAGTATCGCGCGGCTTCGCCGGAGAGTTTTTCCGCGTCGGCCTGGAACAGTTCCAGCAGCACGCCGTCCGGCGCGGGGCACATGATGTACTTCCAGGCGCCGAAATCGCGGATGCCGCTGCGGAAGGCGACGCCCGCCGCGCGCAGCCGCGCTTCCAGCGATTCCAGGTCGTCGGTGCGGATGCCGATGTGGTGGACGGCGCCGCGGCCTTCGTCGCGCGGCGGCTGTTCGTAGATGTGCAGCCGCCCGCCGCCGACGCGCATGAAGACGTTGCGCGCGCCGCCGAAATCGTCGTCGAAGGCGACCTCGCCGCCCAGCATGTCGCGCCACCAGTCGACGGTCGCATCGATGTCGGACGAGAATATGTGGACGTGATGAAGCTGCTCGGTCATGGACGCTCTTCTCCCCTTCGCGCACCACGGCGGCCAGGTTCAGGCCCCGGCCGGAGACCTTCCCTTCTCCACGAGGTCCGGGGCGAGCGCCGCCACCGCCTGATAATGCGACAGGAACATACGCCCCGACAATTCGTCCAGAAAACCCGTGCGCCCGAGCCGGTCCGTGACCGGTCCCTTCACTTCCGACAGGTGAAAGGCGACGCCCAGTTCGCCCAGCCGTTCGTTGATCGCCTCCAGGCTCTCCAGGGCACTGGCGTCGATCTCGTTGACCGCGCTGCACTGCAGGATCACATGCTTCAGTTCTGGCTGCAGGGCGACCATGTCGTAGACCGCGTCCTCGAGGTACCGGGCATTGGCGAAGTAGAGCGATTCGTCGACCCGGAGACCGAGGATGGAAGGGTCGGTCAGCACCGCGTGGCGCTTGATGTTGCGGAAGTGCTCGGTGCCCGGAACCAGGCCGACGACCGCCATGTGAGGTCGGCTGGTGCGGAACAGGAACAGCCCCAGCGAAATGACGACGCCCGCCATCACGCCGGCCTCCACGCCAACCCCGAGAGTCACCAGGATCGTCGCGGCGACGGCGGCGAAATCCTTCTTCGAATAGACCCAGGTGCGGCGAAGACCGCCCAGATCGACCAGCGACAGCACGGCGACGATGATGGTCGCCGCCAGGGTCGCCCGCGGCAGGAAATAGAGCAGCGAGGTGAGCGACAGCGTGACCAGCGCGATGCCGAGGGCGGCGAACGCTCCGGCGGCCGGCGTGCGCGCGCCGGCGTCAAAGTTGACGATGGAGCGCGCGAAGCCGCCGGTCACCGGATAGCCGCCGCCCACCGCCGCGGCGATGTTGGAGGCGCCGAGGCCGACCAGTTCCTGATCCGGATCGATCCGCTGCCGCCGGCGCGCGGCCAGCGTCTGGGCGACGGAGACGGATTCGACGAAGCCGATGACGGCGATCAACGCCGCCGGCTCCAGCAGATCAAGCCAGAGTTGAGGGCTGAAGTCGGGCAGCGACGGCATGGGCAGGCCGGCGGGGATATCGCCCACCAGGCCGACGCCGTCAGCGCCCAGATCCAGCGCCCAGGCGGCAAGGGTGGTGACGATGACGGCGATCATCGGCGCCAGCTTGACGGCGATATCGGCAATGCGCGGGCGCAGACCCAGCCGGTCCCTCAGCAGACCGCCGAGCTGTCGCCGGGCCAGCATCAGGAAGATCACGGCGCCGCCGCCCACCAGCAGTGTCGGGAAATTCGCGGCCGGAACGCTTCGGACAAGGGATTGCACGATTTCCGGCAGGTTGTGGCCGCTCACCCGGATACCCAGAAGATGCCCGACCTGGCTGAGCGCGATGAGAATGGCCGAGGCGCTGATGAAACCCGAGATCACCGGATGGCTGAGGAAATTGGCGAGGAAGCCGAGCCGGAAGACCCCCATCACCAGCAGCATCGCGCCGACAACCAGCGCGAGGGCGATGGCTGCGGCGACGTATTCCGGCGTACCCGGCGCCGCGATCCCGCCGATCGCGGCCGCCGTCATCAGGGAGACCACGGCGACCGGCCCGACGGCCAGCGTCCGGCTGGTGCCGAACAGCGCATAGGCGAGCAGCGGCAGGATCGAGGCGTAAAGCCCGACCTCCGGCGGCAGACCGGCCAGCATGGCGTACGCCAGCGACTGCGGCACCAGCATCACCGTGACAATGGCCGCGGCGATCAGGTCATCGGTCAGCGGGCCGGGCCCGTACTCCCGCCCCCAGTTCAGGATCGGCAGGAACCGGGCGGCCCGCTTGCCCACGCCGCGCCTCATGCCGAAGAGTCGTCCGTATCAGCCAGCGTGATCGGCAGCTTGAGGTATCGCGTACCGTTCGATTCCGGGTCCGGCAGGCGGCCGGCGCGGATATTGGTCTGGATCGAGGGCAGCAACAGCGTCGGCGCGGCGAGGCCGGAGTCCCGCTCTTCCCGCCAGGCGACGAACTGATCCTCGTTCTTGCCCGCGAGATGGACGTTGGCCTTCTCCGCGCTGACCGTGGTTTCCCAGACATAGGCATCGCGGCCCGGAGCCTTGTAGTCGTGGCACATGAACAGACGCGTCTCGTCCGGCAGACTCAGCAGCCGCTGGATGGAGCGATAGAGCGTCCGCGCGTCGCCGCCGGGAAAATCGGCGCGCGCGGTCCCGTAATCGGGCATGAAGATGGTGTCACCGACGAAGACCGCGTCCTCGACATGGTAGGCGATGCAGGCCGGCGTGTGGCCGGGCAGATGCATCACCTCGACCGTCAGACCGCCGATCCGGAAGGTTTCGCCGTCCCGGAACAGATGGTCGAATTCCGCGCCGTCGCCTGAGACGTTGTCCAGGTTGAAGAAGGGGCCGAAGATGCCTTGGACATCCGTGATGTGCTCGCCGATGCCGATCCGGGCACCCGTGGCGCGCTTGATATGCGGCGCGGCGGACAGATGATCGGCATGGGCATGGGTTTCCAGGATCCATTCGATCTCCACGCCTTCCGCCTTCGCCGCTTCCAGAATGGCGTCCGCCGAGTGCGTCGACGCCCTGCCGGAGCGGTTGTCGTAATCCAGCACCGGATCGATCACCGCTGCCTTCATCGTCTCCTGGTCCCAGACCAGATAGCTGATGGTGTTGGTGGCTTCGTCGAAAAAGGCGCGGATCGCCAGTCGTTCACTGTCCGTCATGTCGGCCTCCCAAATCACAGCCCGTGTGCGTGCTTTCCACATATATTAGATATTGCTAATTTAGCAATGCCTAATATATAGGGTCCACATGAACCAGTTTGACACCATCGACGACCTGGAAGCGAAGGCCTCGGAAGCATCTGCGACCCTGCGTCTCCTCGCCAACGAGAAACGCCTGCTGGTGCTCTGCCGCCTGATCAAGGAGGGCGAGATGACCGTCTCGGCCCTCGCGGCGGCGGCGGGCCTGGGCCAATCGGCCCTGTCGCAGCACCTGGCCCGGCTCCGCGCCGACGGCATCGTCGCCGTCCGGCGGGAAGCCCAGCAGGTCCACTACAGAATCGCCGACGAGAAGGTTCGCCGGCTGCTCGACGCGCTCTATGCAATCTACTGCGCGTCCCCCGAAAACGGAGACTGAACATGCATCTGAAGGAACTCACCCCCGAAGAGGCCCGGCGTCTGGCCGATAAAGGCGCCATCCTGGTCGACATCCGCGAGGCCGACGAAGTCGCGCGGGAAAACATTCCCGGCGCGCGGCATGCCCCGCTCTCCGGCATGGGAGACGCGGCGGCGCGTCTGGACGACGCCCCGGCGGTGATCTTCTTCTGCCGTTCGGGCAATCGCACCCGCGAGAACAGCGGCCAGCTCAGGCAGCTCGCCGACGCCGAAGCCTATGTGCTGCAAGGCGGCTTCGACGCCTGGCGCAAGGCGGGCCTGCCGGTCAATGTCGACCGCCGCCAGCCCCTGCCGCTGATGCGCCAGGTGCAGATGGCCGCCGGTCTGCTGATCGTGCTCGGCGTGGCGCTGGGCTATGCGCTCTCACCCTGGTGGTTCCTGCTGGCCGGCTTCGTCGGCGCGGGTCTGTTCCAGGCCGGGGCCACCGGCTGGTGCGGCATGGCCCGGCTGCTCGGCGTCATGCCCTGGAACCGGCGCAGCCCCGCCGGCGCCTGATCGGCAGCTCCCGAACCCGGAAGACGCCGCCCGCGCCGAGGTGCTAGAAAGCACCGGGCGGCGCATCCGGGGAGGGAGACGCATGACCGCATCGAAGGCGCTCGACCAGCCGGCTTTCGTCGAACGGCTGACGAGGGCGGTACGCCGGCGCTTCGGCAAAGCTGCCGCCGTCACGCCGGTGGGCGAGCCCAGCATGGGCGGGATCAACCACACGGCCATCTTCGAGGTGGCCGAAGCCGCAGGCGCGGCCCGGCGGCTGGTGCTGCGCCGGGAGACAATCGAGGGCATCGGCAATCCCTTCATTGCCTCGCACAAACAGTACCGCCTGCTGGAAGTGGCGCACGCGCGCGGCCTTCCGGTGCCTGAGCCTGTCTTCGAACTGCAGCCGGCGGACAATCTCGGCAACGGCTTCGTCATGGGCTTTGTCGAGGGAGAGACCCTGCCCCGGCGAATCAACAACGACCCGCGTTTCGATGGTATCCGGCCCGGCCTCGCCGCGCGCTGCGGCGAACTGCTGGCCGCGATCCACGACTTCGGCCTTGAGGCGACGGACTTCCTGACCGACGTCGCCGACTCCGCCGATCCGCTGGCGGCCCAGCGCGAGCGTCTCGACCTCTACCGGGAGAAGCACCCGGCGCTCGAACTCGGCCTGCGCTGGCTGGAACTGAATCGCCCGACCAGCGGCGCGCCGGCCTCGCTCCACGGCGACTTCCGGAACGGCAATTTCATCGTCGACGAAACCGGCATCGTCGCCATCCTCGATTGGGAATGCAGCCATCATGGCCGGCCGATGGAGGATCTCGGCTGGCTCTGCGTCCCGTCCTGGCGCTTCGGCAATACGGACCGGCCTGTCGGCGGCTTCGGCGAGCGCGCAGACCTATACGCCGCCTACGAAGCGGCGAGCGGACGGCGGGTGGACGAAGAGGAAGTCCGCTACTGGGAGATCTTCGGCATGGTCCGCTGGGCGATCCTGAACGTCATGCAGGGCTTCGGTCACGTCTACGAAGGCCGCCGGTCAATGGTCTGGGCCGCCTGCGGGCGGAACGTCGCCATGGTCGAGCACGAACTGATGCAGGCGCTGAACGGCAGGAGCCCGCGATGAGACAGGATCAGCCCGCCGCCCACGACCTCGTCGGCACGGTCCGTGAATACCTCGAAGGTCTCGCCGGAAAGCTGGACGACGAACACCGCTTCGATCTGCGCGTCGCTACCCACCTGCTGGGCATCGTTGAACGCGAGCTCCGCGACCGGCCGGATTTCGAGGACGATGAGTGCGCGGCGCTGCGCGACCTGACGGGCGCCAAGGAGGGCGAGGACGCGATCGACGCGCTCTGCCGCGCCTTGCGCGCTGGCGCCCTCGACAACCGCTGGGACGAGGCGTTGGCGGCGGTCAACCGCACTGTCGAACTGAAGATGAAGGTCGTTCGGCCCGCGGCGCTGGCGCCGGCCGACAAGGGGGAGAAAAACAGATGAACTTCGAATTCCCGGACAAGGTGAAGGACCTGCAGGCGCGAGTCGCCGCCTTCATGGACGAGCATGTCTACCCGCTGGAGCACGAGTACGACCGACACGTCGCCGAAGCCGGCGGCTGGACCACGCCGCCGGTGCTGGACGACCTCAAGGAGAAAGCCAGGGCCGAGGGCCTGTGGAACCTGTTCATGCCCGACGAGCGCTACGGCGCCGGGCTCACCAACCTGGAATACGCACCACTGGCGGAGATCATGGGCCGCGTCGAATGGGCCCCGGAAGTCTTCAACTGCTCCGCCCCGGACACCGGCAACATGGAGACTCTGGCCCGCTACGCCGGCGACGAGCAGAAGAAGCAGTGGCTGGAGCCCCTGCTGGCCGGCGAGATCAGGTCCTGCTTCTCCATGACCGAGCCGGCCGTCGCCTCGTCCGACGCCACCAACATCGAGTGCCGCATTACCCGCGACGGCGAGGACTACGTCATCAACGGCCGCAAGTGGTTCTCGTCCGGCTTCGCCAACGAACGCTGCCGGCTGGTCATCGTCATGGGCAAGACGGCGCCGGACGATCCCGACCGATACCGCCAGCAGTCGATGATCCTCGTACCGAAGGATGCGCCCGGCCTGCGGCTGGAGCGGAACCCGACCACCTTCGGCTATTCCGGCGCGCCCGGCGGCCACCCGGAGATCGTCTTCGAGGATGTCCGCGTGCCGGCGTCGAACATTCTGCTCGGCGAGGGCCGGGGCTTCGAGATCGCCCAGGGCCGCCTCGGTCCGGGGCGGATCCATCACTGCATGCGCTTCATCGGCTCGGCCCAGCGGGCGCTGGAGCTGATGTGCCAGCGCGCCGAAAGCCGCAGCGCCTTCGGCATGAAGCTCTCCGAGCACGGCTCGCTGCGCGAGGACATCGCCCGATCCTTCTGCGAGATCGAGCAGGCGCGGCTGCTGACGCTCCGGGCCGCCGACAAGATGGACCGGGAGGGCAACAAGGCCGCCCGGGACCTGATCGCCGCGGCCAAGATCGTGGTGCCGAAGATGGCGACGGAGGTCATCGACCGCGCCATGCAGGTGCACGGCGCCAAGGGCTTCACCGAGGATACCTTCCTGCCCAGGGCCTGGACCTGGGCGCGCTATATCCGGGTCGGCGACGGGCCGGATCAGGTCCACATGTCGTCGCTCGCCCGGCAGTTGTTGCGGCGCTACGCCGGCTGATCAGGCGGCGACCTCGGCCTCGCTCACCGGGTCGCCGGCGATGCGGGAGTGATACATCACCCGGGGCTTCGTCATGTCCCAGGGGCAGGCGCGGTGCATCAGGCAGCGGTTGTCCCACAGCACCACCTCGCCGGGCGTCCACTTGTGGTGATAGGTCCAGTCGCCCGAGCCGGCGAACTCGTTGAGCCCGTCCACGAATTCTTCCGACTCCTTCTCCGACATGCCGCTGACGCCGAAGGCGTGGCGGCCGACCAGCAGCGACTTCCGGCCGGTCTCGGGGTGGACCTTGACCATCTGGCGGCGCACCGGCGGCCGCTCGTCCAGGCCATAGCCGATATATTCGCTGTCCTTTTCCTTCCGGCGGAAACCGGCCTTCATCTGGCTGTAGTGCAGCGAATGCAGCGCGGTCAGCCCCTCCAGCCTGCGCTTCATGTCGTCATCCAGCGCGTCCCAGGCCTGACGCATGTCGGCGAAGCCCGTCTCCCCGCCTTCCGACGGCACTACATGGGCGCTGAAGACGGCGCCCTTCGCCTGCAGCGGCATGTAGGTGCTGTCATGATGCCAGCCCATGTTGCCCTTCAGGATCTTGACCAGATCGTCCTCGTCGCTGGTGCGGACGCTGCCGTCGTCCTTCAGATTGCTGATGGCGAACAGCTTCACCTCCAGCGGACCGAAGCGGCGCGCCACGTCGACCTGCGCCTCGGGCTCCATGTGCTGGTCCGGGAACAGCAGCAGGCCATGTTCCAGCCAGGTCTCGTAGAGCGCGTCGAAAGCCGCGTCGCTCATCTCGGTGAGCTTCAGACCGGTGATCCGCGCGCCGAAACTGGCGTCCAGCGGCTCGACGTCGAAATGCTCGCTCATCGCAATCCTCCCCAGGATGTTCCCGGCGAGTCTATGCGACCGTGGCGTGCGCGGGAAGGATTTGCCGCCCGGCGCCGGGCGCGGCAGCCATGCCGTTGACGTAGACCTGCGCGATGCCCTCGGCTGGTGCGGTCGGCTCCGCGAGGCTCGACCTGTCGCGGATCCTGCCCGGGTCGAAGAGCACGAGATCGGCGAAGCAGCCTTCGCGCACGAAGCCGCGGTCCGGGATGCCGAAGATCTCGGCCGGCAGGCCGGTCATGCGCCGCACCGCCTCCGCCAGCGACAGCAGGCCCTCGTCGCGCGCGTAGTGTCCGAGCACACGCGGGAACGTGCCCCAGAGCCTGGGATGCGGCCTGGCGTCGAAGGGCAGACCGTCGGAGCCGATCATGGCGAGGTCATGGGCCAGCACCGTGCGGACGTCGGCCTCGGCCATGGTGTGATAGAGCGCGCCGGCCGGCATCAGCCGTTCGACGGCCTCTTCTTCCGTGCAGCCAAGATCCGCGGCGACCTCGGAGAGTTTCCGGCCGGCGGTTTCCGGCATCGGCTTCGAGCGCGTGATCGTCACCCGCTCGCCCCCGGCGGCACGGGCCCGCTCCGGCGTCAGCGCCGTGGAGGAAAAGTCGTAGGGGTAGAGGTCGAGGCCCACCGCCTGCACGCCCCTCGCCGCGTCGATCCGGGCCAGGGAGTGGCGCACGGCGCCGTGGTTCGCCCCGCCCACCGCCTTGTGATGGGAGAAGATCACCGGCGCGCCGCTGGCCCGTCCGATTTCCAGCGCCTCGTCGACCGCATCGAGCAGGCCTTCGGCCTCGTCGCGGAGATGGGTGACGTAAAACCCGCCCTTCGGCATCCGCTTCGCCAGCGCGATCAGTTCGGATGTCTCCGAGCGACTGGCCATGGCGTAGGCGAGGCCCGACGACAGCCCGATCGCGCCGTCGGACAGGCTTTGCTCCAGCAGTTCGCCCATCCGCGCAATCTCGCCCTCTGTCGCCGGCCGGTTCACGTCGTCCATGACACTGAGGCGCAGGGTCGAATGGCCGACCAGCGCCAGGGTGTTCACCGCCGGACGCGCCGCCTTCACCGCGTCGAGGTATCTCCGGAACCGCTCGAAGCGGTGTTCGGGACGGAACATCAGAATCTCGAACTCGGCCGGCAGTCTGGCCTCCGGCAGGAACGGCGCCGGGCTGTAGCCGCAAAGCCCCGTGATCACCGTGGTGACGCCCTGGCTGGTCTTCATCTCCATCGCCGGATTCTCGATCAGGGCGATGTCGTCATGGGTGTGGACGTCGATGAAGCCCGGCGCAAGCGCCAGCCCGGCTGCGTCGATCACTTCCCGGGCTTCCGGCCGCACCGCGCCCTTCTCGACCGCGGCAATGCGGTCGCCCCGGACGCAGACCGTGCCGATGAAGGACGCCGCGTCTGTGCCGTCGAAGATCCGGGCGCCGGAGAAGACGGTGTCATAGGCGGTCATGGCGTCCTCCCGGCCGGTGGCGTCAATCGGCGGTCAGGCCGACGGCGGCCCGGCCCTCCTTCGAGCGCAGCGGAAAATCGCGGCCGAGCCAGTCGTCGGACGCCTCGGTGCAGAGCCAGGCGATGGCCTTCGCCACCCACTCGGCTGGAATGTGGACCGAAGGGTCGAGCCGGCTGACCGGATTGATGCCGGAGGCCTTGATGGCGACCTGCATGTCGGTGCGCACAGTGCCGGGGCTGATGCCGAGCACGCGGATGCCCTCCGCGCCGTATTCCTTGTGCGCGCAGGCGGTCAGCGAGAGCGCCGCAGCCTTGGAGGAACAATAGTGGCTCCAGCCTTCCAGCGCGCTGGTCGCCGCGCCGGAGCTGACGTTGACGACGGTGCCGCCGCCCGACTTCAGCATCACCGGCAGGGCGGCGCGCAGGCCGAAATAGACCCCCTTGTAGTTGACGTCCGCCACCTTGGTCCATTCGTCCGGATCGCTCTCGGCAAGGCGCGCGATCGGTTCGATCAGGCCGGCATTGTTGACCAGCACGTCCAGGCCGCCATGCGCCTCGACGGCCTTCGCCACCGCGGCCTCGACATCCGCGTAGCTGGCGACGTCGGCCCCCACCGCGATGGCGTGGCCGCCCGCTTTCACGATCTCGTCGGCAATCTCCTGGATCGTGCGGCGGCTGCGTGCGAGCAGCGTCACCCTGGCGCCCAGTTCGCCGAAATGGCGCGCCGCAGCCGCGCCGATGCCGCGGCTGGCGCCGGTGATCAGACAGCTCTTGCCGGACAGTTCGCTCATCGCTCTCGCCCCCCAGATTGTTCGACGCCGCCTTGATAGCGCGGATGGCCGCAGGCGGAAAGCCGACCCGCCGCGGCCCTGATCTGCGCCCATTGAATCCGCGGCGCAGGCCTCGACATCCGGATCATATCGTCATCCGAAGAAAGGAGATCGAACGATGAGCGCGAAACGCGACTCGCTGGTCGACGCCCTGATGAAGAGCCACGGCCGGACATATTCCGGCGAGCTCGGTATCGACCTTTCGAAGAACACGCCTTCGCCGCTTTTCCGCTGGCTCTGCGCTTCGATCCTCATGAGCGCCCGCATCTCCGCCGACAAGGCCGTGAGCGCGGCGCAGGGGCTGGCTGACGCCGGCTGGACCACCGCGCCGAAACTGGCCGACAGCACCTGGCGAGAGCGCGTGGATGTGCTCAACCGCTCCGGCTACGCCCGTTTCGACGAGAGCACGGCCAGCATGCTGGGCGACATGGTCGAGCGCCTGATGGACGAATATGACGGCGACCTGCGCAGCCTGCGCCGCCGCGCCGACAAGGACCCGGCGGAGATGCGCAAACACCTGAAGGCGTTCAAGGGGCTGGGCGACGTCGGTGTCGACATCTTCTTCCGCGAGGCGCAGATCGCCTGGGAGGAGCTGTACCCCTTCGCCGATCGCAAGGCGCGCAGCGCCGCGAAGGAACTCGGCCTGCCGGACCGCGGCGACCGGCTTGCAAAGCTGGTGGAACGGGACCGTTTCCAGACACTGGTCGCCGCGCTGGTCCGCGCCGACCTGGCGAAGGATCTGGACAGGATCGAGAAGCGGGCCGCCTGACGCCGCCTGCGTTGATTGCGCCGCCCGCCGCCCTATCCTTGCGGTTTCCATTTCTGTTCGAACCGAGGGGGAGAAGGTGGGGACAGCCTCAGTGAAGAACCTGCCGGCGACGATGCGCGTCGTCTCTGCGAGGAAAGGCGGCGGCCCCGAATCACTGGTCGCGGAGGACCGGCCAATGCCCGTGCCGGGGCCGCGCGACGTGCTGGTCGAGGTCGCGGCCACGGGTATCAACCGCGGCGATATCCTGCAGCGCGCGCGGACCTACCCCGCGCCGCCGGGCACCGACTACGATGTGCTCGGCCTGGAAGTCTCCGGCCGTGTCGTGGCGGCGGGCGACCAGGTAACGCTGTGGAAACCCGGCGACAGGGTCTGCTGTCTGATGAAGGACGGCGCCTATGCCAGTCATGCGCTCGCCGACGAGCGGCTGACCATGGCCGTGCCCGAGAATGTCGACCTCGCCGCAGCCGCCGCCCTTCCCGAAGCGCTTTTCACCGTCTGGACCAACGTCTTCGACCGCGGCGGGCTGAAGCGAGGCACGCGCTTCCTCGTCCACGGCGCCAGCAGCGGTATCGGGGTGATCGCACTGCAGCTCGGCCGGGCCTTCGGCGCCGAGGTCATCGCCTCGACCGGCTCCGACGCCAAGGGCGAGATCTGCCGCCAGCTCGGCGCGCAACACGTCATCAACCACAGCGAATCGGATTTCGTCGCGGAAGCGAAACGGCTCACCGGCGGCGAGGGCGTCGACCTGATCCTCGACATGGTCGCCGGCTCCTACATGCAGCGGAACCTCGAGGCGCTGGCGGTGGAGGGCAAGGTCGTCATGATCGGCCTGCTAGAGAGCGACCGCGCCGACTTCGCCGTGGGCACCCTGCTGACCCGGCGGCTGACCATTACCGGCTCCACCCTCTGGGCGCGGACGATCGAGCAGAAGGCCGAAATCCGTCAGGCGCTGGACGAGGAGGTCCGGCCGCTGCTGGAGAGCGGCGCGGTCCGTCCGGTGGTCGACCGGGTCTTCCCGCTGGAGCGAGCAGGCGAGGCGCACGACTTCATGGAAACCAACAGCCACGTGGGCAAGATCCTGCTCCGCCCCTGACGGGCCGCCGGCTCAACGCGGCTCGATGCGGCCGCCGTCCCGCACGCGGTCGCTGGGATAGAGCACGACGCTCTCGCCAGCGTCGAGACCGCCGCGGATCTCGGCGAAAAGGCTGTTGCGCGCGCCCGTCTCGACAAAGCGCAGTTCCGCCCGGCCGCCGCCTTCGACGAAAACAGCCCAGTCGCCGCCTTCGCGGAACAGCGCGCCGAGCGGCGCCTTGAGGACTTCGTCCTGGAACAGAACCACGCCGACATCGACGCGGAAGCCGTGCCCCAACCGCCGCCAGTCCTCGGGCGGATTGGTGATGTCGAGCACCACCTCCACCCGCTGTTCCTCGATGCCCAGGGCCGAGATCCGCGTCTCGGCCAGGGGATCGATCCGGCGCACGACCGCCGCGAGGTCCGGGCCACCCCAACCGCTCAGGATGGCGGGCTGGCCGGGCTCGATGCGTACGGCGTCTTCCGACAGCAGGTCGACCGCCACTTCGAGATCTCCGGGATCGCCGATCTCCATAAGCTCGGCGCCCGCCTCGACCACTCCTTCGCTGCGGCGGATCACCCGCAGGACGACGCCGCTGACAGGCGCGGTGACCGGTACGCACTCGCAGCGCTCGCCGCGTTCCTCGATCTCCGGCCGGGTGAGCAGGCGCGACCGGGCTTGCTTGAGTTCGTGCTCGCGGACATTGAGCGCGGCGCGCGCGGTCTGCAGCGCCGCCTCTGCCACACGGTGGGCGCGCTCGGCTTCGTCCAGCGCGCGCTCCGAAATCGTCTGCTGGCGGATCAGCCGGCGGGCCCTTTCCAGTTCGCCGTCGGCGAATGCGAGGTCCGCCTCGGCCCGTGCAACCTCCGCGGCAGCAAGTTCGCGGGCGGCGCGGGCGGCCTCCACTGCGGCCTCCTGTTCCGCTTCGGTGCGGACGTCCAGGAAGGCAGGCGAGGCCGGCTCGATCCGTGCCAGTTCCGTGGCGTGCGCCTTCACGGGATCGCCGGCCTCCGCCTCGACGCGCAGCAGATGCCCGCGGAGCGGCGCGTAAACCGTGTAGACGTCGCGCACGCGGATCTCGCCCTCCTCGTCGATGGTCACGCGCAACGTGCCACGCTCGACCGCGGCCAGGTCGACGGGCACCGGCTGCGGCCGGAGCGCCCAGGCGATGCCGGCGGCCAGCAGCAGAAGCAGAACGACCCAGATTGCGATGCGTCTTGTCCTGGCGCCCATATGGCTACTCCCGTGTTTTCAGAACGGCGATGAGATCGAGATGATCCAGGCGCTGCCGGACGAAAGCCGCGGCGGCGGCCGTGGCGGCCAGGGCAATGAGCACCGCCTTGCCATATGTCGCGTCGGCAATGACCAACGGCACTCGGAACAGCTCGGTCTCGAAGGCCCCGGCAATGTACCAGGCGAGCCCGAAGCCGACGGCGCAGCCGAACGGCAGCGCAAGCCAGGTCAGCAGACCGATCTCGCCCAGCAGGATGTAGGAGATCTCCCACCGCCCGAAGCCCAGCACACGCAGCGTCGCCAGTTCGCGCGCCCGCTCCGAAAGGGCGATCCGGGCCGAGTTGTAGGTCACCCCGACCGCGAGCACGGCGGCGAAGGCGACGAAGAAGCCCACGAAGATGTACATGGTCTCGCCAATGGTCTCGTAGACCTGATCGATCGCCGCCCGGCGGAACAGGACACCCGCCACCCCCGGCAGTTCCTTGACCTCGGCCAGGAATTCGTCGCGGCGGCCGCTGTCGAGCGTGACGTGCAGCCCGTCGATCACGCGTCCATCGCCCATGACGCGGTTGAGCGCACTCAGTTCCATGTGCACGGGCCGGCCGATATAGGTGTCGAAGATGCGCACGACCGGCAATTCGAGAACAGGCCGGCGGCCCTCCAGCACCTCCACGCGGACGACGTCGCCGACGCCCACCTCCAGATGCTCTGCCACGATTCGGGACATCAGCAACCCGTCCTCCGGGACCGGCACGGGCCCCAGCTCGAAATCGTGCACGGGGCTCAGCTTCGCCGCCGACGGCACGCCGCCTATGCCCTCGCGGAGACCGAGATGGCCGTTGTGGAGGCGCGCCGCCACGTTGCGGAAGGGCTCGGTGGTCAGCACGCCGGGCAGGCCGGCGAAGCTGCGTTCCGCCGAGGCCGGCCGGATGTCGACGAAGCCGATCGTCGCGTCCTGGTGCTGGCCATGCTCGAAGACGCTCTCGACCAGATGGTCGACAGCGTCCAACCATTGCAGGGCGAGGACCAGCACGGCTACCGACATGGCGACGCCTGCGCTGGCCAGGAAGGCGCGCAGCGGCCAGCGCAGGATGCGCCGCAGAATCATGCGCGTCGGCTCGTCGAGTCCCGCGGCCGGGGCGCTGCGCGACAGCCAGTCGCGGCGGTAGACCGGTGGCGACGGCGGCAGCATTGCCTCGGCCGGAGGCAGGGCGACGGCCTTCCGGACCGATGTCAGACTGCCCGCCAGCGCGGCGGCGAGACTGATCCCGCCCGCCAGCAAAAAGCCGGATGGCCCGGGCCGGTAAAGCAGGAACGGGAAGCGGAAGAAATCGGCGTAGAGTTCCGTCTGAAAATGGCCCAGCCAGGCGCCCATCAGCGCGCCCAGTCCGACGCCGATGCCGCCGATCAGCAGCACCAGTTTGGCATAGTGCCACCCGATCGCGAGGTCCGTGTAGCCGAAGGCCTTGAGCAGGCCGATCTCGTGCCGTTCGGTCTGGATCAGGCGGACCATCACCATGTTGGTCAGGAACACCGCGACAGCCAGAAAGATCGCCGGCAGCAGGGTCGACATGTTCTTCTGCTGATCGATCTCGTTCTGAAGGAACCAGTTCGAAAGCTGCTCCGCCCGGGCCACCGCGCCGGCTCCGCCATAGGGATCAAGCAGCGCGTCCAGTCGCGTGATGACCGCGTTCGGGTCGGCCCCGCGCAACAGGCCGAGCGTGACGCTGTTGAAGGCGCCGTCCATGTCATAGGCGGCCGCCATGGCCGCGCGGCCCATCCACAGGACGCCGAAACGCTCGTCGTCGGGCATCAGCCCGCCCGGCGCGATGGCATAGACGAACTCCGGACTGAGCGCGGTGCCCACGACCTGCAGGGTCCGCTTGCGCCCCTCCAGGATCGCTCCGAAGCTGTCGCCAGGCACCAGACCGTGCGCCTCGGCGAACGGCTCCCCTATGACAACCTCGTCCGGGCGGTTCGCTTCCGGCAGGCGTCCCGAGCGGAGCACCAGGGTGTTGAGGAGTTGCGGCCCGTGCTCGGGCAGCGAATTGATCTGGCCGATCACGGGCTCGCCAAAGCCCGGCATGTCCAGCATTGCGACCTCGACGATGCGGGTCTGCGCCATGCGAACCCCGGGGATCGAAGCGATGTCGGCAGCCAGCCGTTCCGGGGCGCGGCGGGCCCCTGCGAAGACATCGGCGAAACGCGTCCGCTCGTAGTAGGCGTCGCGGGTCTCCTCCAGCGCCTCGATCGTCGTCAGCGCCATGATCAACAGCGCAGTGCCGGAGGCGATGACCATGGCGACGGCCAGCACCTGGGCCTTCATTCGCCAGATTTCCCGAACCAGTTTCCGGTCCAGGCTGGAGAGCGCCCTCACCAGGCCAGTTCCTTCGGCGAGCGGCGGCGGGCGTTCGCGGCGATCTCCGCGATCTGGCCGTCGGCGAAGCGCAGCATCCGGTCGGCCACGTCGGCGATGACGGCGTTGTGGGTGATCAGCGCCGTGGTCGTGCCCAGTTCCTCGTTGACCTTGAGCAGGGCTTCCAGCACCAGGATACCGGTGGCGCTATCCAGCGCGCCTGTCGGCTCGTCGCAGAGTAACAGGTCCGGACGTTTGGCGATGGCGCGGGCGATGGCGACGCGCTGCTGCTCGCCGCCCGAGAGCTGGGCCGGGAAATGATCCAGACGCGCGCCCAGACCGACGAGTTCGAGCGCCTCGGCCGGCGCCATGGGATTCCGGGCGATTTCCGTCACCAGGGCGACGTTCTCCCGCGCCGTCAGGCTGGGAATCAGATTGTAGAACTGGAAGACGAAGCCGACATGGTCGCGGCGATAACGGTTCAGCGTCCTGTCATCGGCGCCGGTCAGTTCTTCACCCTGAAAGCGGACGGTCCCGTCGGTCGGCGCGTCGAGCCCACCCAGGATGTTGAGCAGAGTCGACTTGCCGCTGCCCGAGGGTCCCAGCAGCACCACCAGTTCGCCTTCGTAAAGATCGAGGTCGACGCCGCGAAGTGCCTGCACCTCGACTGCGCCCATGCGGTAGACCTTGGTCAGGCCGCGGGCCGAAAGGGCGACCGGCCTGTCACCGTCAGGGCCGGAAGCCCCGGTAATCTCCGACATCGCTCGCGCCCCTCGCTGCGGCCGCAGTCCGGCCGGGACAGCCTCAGAGATGGCCCAGCTCGTACTCCTCGCAGGAGTGGCCGAACTGCGAAAGGCCCTCCTCCAGGTAGTCCGACAGCAGCGGCTCGCCCAGCAGGTAGTCCGCCGTGCGGTCATTGTGGGCGCGCTTGGCTTCGTGACGCAGGTTCGACCAGTCCTTCAGCGTGCCATCGCCGCGGCCCAGCCAGTACAGCGCCACCAGGGCGTTCTGCTCGTCCTCGTTGAGGTCGTTGACGATCTCGACGATCTCCTGAACCACCGGATCGTCCTTGTGGTCCTCAAGGACGCCGTACATCTTGTCATCCGCCGGATTGGAGCCGGGATCGGGCTCCGTCTCGGCGTCCTTCACGTCGAACTCGCGCACCTTGACGATCAGGTAGCAGACCTTCTCGGGCGAGAGGTCGAGCGGCGGTGGGGTCTCATCGGAAGTCGAGGCTCTCATTGGCTTCTCACTCCAGTTCCTTGGGCGGGTGATGACGTGGCCGGATGGCGCTCAGCCTTCCCGATGGCCGGCGCCCAGTCGCCCGGTAGGTTCGATCGTCGTCGCCTGCGGGCCATCGGGGCTCTCGCCATAGACGACGACCATCCGGACCTCATCGCCGGGCTCCAGCTTCTCGTAGTCGCCGACCACGGCATTGCGATGGAAGTAATATTGCCGTCGCTCCGCATCCACCGCGAAGCCGTGATCGGGGTACATCTGCGAGACCGTGCCGAGCAGCGGCGGCTCGTGGGTCTTGACGTCGCCGCGGACCTTGCGCGCGTGGTCCTCCAGCAGGCGGTCGGCCGCGTCGAAGGCGTCTCGGAGAGCGACGTAGACGTCCTCATGGGCGTGGCTGTTGGGCCTGGCGCGGTTGACCACGAGTTCCCGGCCCGGCACGCCGATCATGATGTTGACGCGATAGAGCTTGCCCTGATGGCCGTGCCGATGCGGCGCCTCGACGACGACGCGGCAACTCACGATCCGGTCGAAATGGCGCTCAAGCCGGTCAGCGCGCTCGCGTATGCGGGCCTCGACGGCGTCCGAATGGTCCATGCCGTGAAAGGCGATTTCCAGGGGCGTTTCCACTACTTCCAACTCCGCTTCGATCAAGGGCCGCTCAGACGGCGAGGACGCCTTCGAGATGGGTGGCGAGTTCGGGCGCCGTGGCCTTCGTCAGATCCTGATCGAGTTCGCCGATGATCCGCTGTTTCAGCGTCTCGGGCAGCATCTGCCGCAGTTCGCCGAGGGCGCGTGGCGGCGCGACCAGAATCAGGCGGTCGAACCCGTGCTTCCTCTCGACAGCATCGAGCGCCGCCACCGCGTCCTTGAGGAATCGCCGTCCCGCCTTGCGGTGCGGGTCGCTGCGCGGCTCGTATCCGTGGTGAACACCGTCCTTCGCCGAAAACCCGGTATCCGGATCGTGCGGATCCAGATCGCCGCTGCGCTCGAGATGCGTATCGAGGGCGATGTCGTCAACTGCTTCGATGCCCCGCCCCGGTCCGTCGTTGGCGAACACGCGCGCGTGCTGATGATCGGCGACAAGTATCCAGGTGACCGTCTTCTTCATTTCCTGCGCTCCTGTGAATGCGGTGGCGGGCCGAGGCATCCCGGCATTGTGAGGCCATCACTAGGCGCGCCGCGAACCGCGGTCCTTGATCTGGATCATTTCGCCCGTTTGCGAACCGCCGCCGCGTAACGGCGCCGCAGTTCAGCCACCTCCGCCGCGGTGACGCCGAAATAGGCGGCGATCTCGCCATCACCCAGACCGATATCGGCGAGCGCGGCGAGCGAGGCCGCGTCCACGGGCCAGTTAACTCCCGCAACGAAGCTCTTGTGCAGCCGTTCGGTCAGCATGTCGTCGTCGGTCGGTGTCATGCCGCAACCCCTCGCCGGATAGAGTTCAGCCGTTGCCGGCGCCGGTCTCCCCGGCATCCTCGGCAACATGGACAATGTCAGAGCCGAAGCGCGAACAGGCTGCGCCCATCTCGCAGGCAAGTTCGGCCATCCGGCTGGTCGCTTCGGCATAGTCCGAAGCCATTTTCTGAACGAAATCGGCATTCACCGACCAGGCCTCGGCCGCGCCCCTGCATCCGGCGAGTTTCCGGCTCCGGTCGACGTTCTCCTTGAACCTGTGTTGCATGAATCTCTGGGTCTCGTGCTGCATTTCCCGCCAGTCGTCGATCAGCGCGTGGGTCATCCCGAAGAAGGCCAGGGCGCTGGAACCGTTGGCCTCGGCCAAACGGGAGAAAGGGAATGCCGTTGCGGCGTTGTCGCTACCGACGGTTCCTGCGTGGTTCGTATGTGTGCTCATCTCTGATGCCCCAATGCCGGATTCATTCCATCCATCCTGAGGGCGCCGCAGCAATCGCCTTGCCGACAGGTTGACGAGACGTTAACCGCGTCGCCGGGGACCGGCATTGATTCAGGTCAATCCTTGCAGCTGTCTTCAGTACGAAGCACGTCGGCGGTGCAATTGCGATGGATCAATCCCCAGCCATGATCCGTTAGGCTAGTCTGCATCCGACGCGCCGATGAACGAGAGGAAGCCGCAATGACTGACAACAGCGCCACGGCCGCGCCATCCGGCACAGAACTTCCGGCCGACCGGCTGCGCTGGCGCTGCGATCCGGGAACCTTCGACTTCGTTACGTCAGCCGACCTCGCGGACCCGGGTGAGCCCATCGGACAGCCGCGCGCGATCGAGGCCATCGGCTTCGCCATCGACATGGACCGGCCGAACTACAACCTGTTCGTCCACGGGCCTGAGGGCTTCGGCAAGCACGGCATCGTCACCGCCATGCTGGAGCGTCACGCCGCCGGCCGGCCGGTGCCGCCGGACCTCTGCTACATCAACAATTTCGACGACGAACGCGCGCCCATCGCCGTGCAGCTGACCGCTGGCCACGGCCGGCGGCTGAAGACCGATGTCGACGCCTTCGTCCGCGATCTGGGCAATGTGCTGCGCTCGGCCTTCGAGGGTGAGCAGTACCGCAACCGCCGCCAGACCGTCGAGGACGAGCTGAAGGAGCGCCAGGAACAGGTGCTCAAGGCGCTGGACCGCGATGCGCGGGCGGCGGGGCTGGCGCTGATGCATACCCCGATGGGCTTCGTGTTCGCGCCCATGCGCAATGGCGAGGTCATCAAACCCGAGGTCTTCGAACGGCTGACGGAAGAGGAGAAGGAGCGCGTTCAGGATGCGATCAGGCAATTCCAGGAGCGGCTCCAGCGCGACCTCCGGCAGGTGCCGGTCTGGATGAAGGAGACGCAGGAGCGCCTCCGCGAACTCAACCGGGAGACCGCGGGCTTCGCCGTCGCCCCCATGATCGGCGAACTGCGCGCGGCCTATGGCGACGTTGAGGAAGTCTCGTCCTTTCTCGACGCGGTCGAGCGGGATATCGCGCTGAATGTCGAAGCCATCCTGCAGCAACCCCAGGGCGGCGGCGAGGCGATGCTGCCCGCCGGACAGGACGGCCATCCCGTCACCCGGCGCTATCGCGTGAACCTGCTGGTCGACAATGGCGACTGCGCCGCGCCACCGGTCCTGTTCGAGGATTCGCCGGGCTTCGACCAGTTGCTGGGCCGCATCGAGCACCAGGCCCGTTTCGGCACGCTGCACACCGACTTCCTTCTGGTCCGCCCCGGGGCGCTGCACCGCGCCAACGGCGGCTATCTGATCCTCGACGTCCGTCAGGTGCTGACGCGCCCGATGGCCTGGGACGGGCTGAAGCGGGCGTTGACGGCGCGCCAGCTCCGCATCCGACCACTGGCCGACGAACTGGGCATGCTTGCCACCTCGTCGCTCGAGCCCGAGCCGGTCCCCCTGGATGTGAAGGTTGTGCTGATCGGCGACCCCCGCCTTTACGCCATGCTGTCGGCGCTGGATCCCGAATTCCCCCGCCTGTTCAAGGTCGCGGCCGAGTTCGACGACCGGATCGAACGCAACGAGGACGCCTTGGCGTCCTATGTCCGCATGCTGGCCGCGATCGCGCGACGAGAGGGTCTGAAGCCGCTGGACCGCGGCGGCATGGCGCTGGTGCTGGAGGAAGCCGTGCGCCACGCCGGCGATTCGGAGCGCCTGACCCTGCACCACGAAGCCCTCGCGGACCTGCTAAGGGAAGCCGACTACTGGGCCGGCCGGCGCAAGGATGAGGCGGTGACCGCCGACGCCGTGACGCGCGCGCTGGACGCGCGGCGGCGGCGCGGGGAACGCATCCGCGAACGCATGCTGGAACAGATCGAGCGCGGCACGATCCGCATCGAGACCGAAGGCGCGGCGACGGGCGCGATCAACGGTCTGGCGGTCTATCAGATGGGCGAGTTCTTCTTCGGCAAGCCCAGCCGCATCACCGCCCGCGTCCGTCTGGGCCGCGGCGACGTGGTCGACATCGAGCGTGAGGTCAAGCTGGGCGGCCCGACCCACTCGAAGGGCGTGCTCATCCTGACGGGTTTCCTGAGCGGCCGCTTCGGCGGTCGCCAGCCGCTGTCACTCAACGCCAGCCTCGTCTTCGAGCAATCCTATGGCGGCGTCGATGGCGACAGCGCCTCGTCCACCGAACTCTACGCCCTGTTGTCGGCGATCTCCGGCATTCCGATCCGCCAGTCGTGGGCGGTCACCGGCTCGGTCGACCAGTACGGCAACGTCCAGGCCATCGGCGGCGTGAACGAGAAGGTCGAGGGCTTCTTCGACGTCTGCAACGCGCGCGGACTGACCGGCGACCAGGGCGTCCTGATCCCGGCCAGCAACGTCAAACACCTGATGCTGCACCCGCGGGTCGTCGACGCTGTCCGCGAGGGCCGCTTTCACATCCATGCGGTCGAGCATGTCGATCAGGGAATCGAGCTCCTGACCGGGACCGCGGCCGGACAGGCCGACGACAAGGGCGTCTACCCGGAAGGCACGGTCAACAGGGCCGTCCAGGACCGCCTGAAGGAATTCAACGACATCCGCAAGGCGCTGGCGCGGTCCGCCGAGGAAGCAGAAGGAGAGCGCGATGGCGAATGACGCGCCGAAGGGCGGCAGTCTTTACCTCGCGCTGGACTGCGCCGACGCCGACCCGGAAGCCGTCGAGCAGTCCGTCCTGCTGGCCGCGCGGGAGGGCCGCGCCCTGGTGCTGGTCACGGTCGAACGCGCCGACTGGGCGTGGGCTGCGGGCCTGTCAGTGACACAGCTCGTGCGGGGCCACGACCTGAAGACCGAGGCCGTCGACGCCGGCGGCATGGAGCGCATGCTGGGCTTCTGGAGCGCCCGCACCGAAGCAGTGGTCGCCGAGCTGGCGCGGCGCCACGGCGTCGTACTCCGTCAGGAGCGGCGGCGCGGACGGCTCGACATTGTCCTCGAACAGGTCCTCGGCGCGGACGACTGGCTCAGCCTGGTGCTGCCGGCGGGCCGCGGCGAGCGGGAGGCGGAACTGGACGCGATCGCCCGCCTGGCCGGCGCCTTCGGCCATCCTCTGATGATCAGCCCGCGTCAGCGGCGCGGCCGGCGGCCGGTGCTGCTGCTCCATGGCGGGGGCGAGGCGGCGCTGGCCCGGGCGATCCTGCTCGCCTCCCTGCGACAGAGCGCGCTGAAAGTCTGGCTTCGCCCGGGCAACGCCGCGAATGCGGACGCGATCAGGCGCCAGGCCGAGGCCGCCGACGTCCCGGTGGAGATCGAAAACGTCGAGGAAGAAGGGCTTCTGGCCCGCCTGGCGGCGTTCGACGCTGCGGCCATCGTGCTGGACCGCCAAGGCGGCGCGTCCGGCGGGATCGATACCGCCAGCCTGCTGGAGGCGCGGAGGTCAGCCGATATCTGCGTCGTCTGATACAGAGGTGCAGACCGGGTTGATGCAGGTCAATGCCGGTCGTCGACCGATGGCGGATCGTTCCGCCGCGGCCGGGGAAGACACGTGGACATGATGGAATGAACGAGCAGCCGAAAGGACCGAAGCGCACGGCGATCCCGATGTTCGTCTGGGTGATGATCGGCTTCATGGTCTACGCCATGTTCCTGACCTTTCAGGGCGTCGAAAGCCGACAGGTCGCCTATTCCGAGTTCAAGTCGATGGTGAAGAAGGGCGAGGTCGCCTCGGTCACATTCACCGACCGGACCATAGAAGCCGAGTTGGCGCCGGCTGCATCCGGCCCTCTCGGCGAGACCTCCGTTCACGTAAGTTCGCACCTGCCGCCTGTCGACGACCCGGAACTTCTCGACATGCTGGAGGAGCACGGCGTGGAGGTCCGCGCCCGGGAAAGCGGCGGCGGCGCCTTGGGCTGGATCGCCGGTCTGGTGCCGTGGCTGCTGATCTTCGGCGTCTGGTATCTGCTCTGGCGGCGGATGTCCGGCGGCCTGGGCGGTCTCGGGGGCGGTTTCGGCCGCGACGGACTGGGGGATTTCCTGAAGGGACGGGCGAAAAAGGTCGAACAGACCGAGACGCCCAGTACGCGCTTCGACGACATCGCCGGCCAGGACAACGCCAAGCGCGAGGTCACGGAGCTGCTGACCTTCCTGCGCGACCCTGAGCGCTACCGGCGGCTCGGCGCGGAGATGCCGCATGGCATCCTGCTGGAGGGCCCGCCCGGTACCGGCAAGACCATGCTGGCCCGCGCGCTGGCTGGCGAGGCCGGCGTGCCATTCTACAGCACCTCGGCATCGGAGTTCATCGAGGTCTTCGTCGGCGTCGGCGCCTCCCGCGTGCGCAAGCTGTTCGAGGAAGCCAAGAAGAATGCGCCGGCGATCATCTTCATGGACGAACTCGACAGCGTCGGCCGTGTCCGCGGCGCGGGCCTGGGCGGCGGCCACGACGAGCGCGAGCAGACGCTGAACCAGATCCTCGCGGAAATGGACGGTTTCGAGGGCCACGAGGCTGTCGTGGTCATGGCGGCCACCAACCGGCCGGATGTGCTGGATCCCGCCCTGCTCCGCCCCGGCCGATTCGACCGTCATATCACGCTGGAACTGCCCGACGTCGACGCACGCGAGGCAATCCTGCGGGTGCATACGCGCAAGGTGCCGCTCGACGCCGATGTGGACCTTCAGAGCGTCGCCCGGGCGACGCCCGGCTTTTCCGGCGCGGATTTGCGCAACCTCGTCAACGAGGCGGCGATGGCGGCCGCCCGCGAAGGTTGCGAACGCGTCGCGAACAGGCATTTCGAGGAGATGCGCGACCGCATCATCATGGGCACGGTCCGCACCATGGCGATACACGAGGAGGAGAAGCACCGCCTCGCGGTCCACGAATCCGGCCACACCGCCCTCGCCTACTACCTGCCGAATACCGATCCGCTGCACAAGGTGACCATCATCCCCCGCGGCCGGGCGCTGGGCGGCACGCACCAGTTACCCGAGATCGAACGTCACACCCTGTCCGAGGAATATCTGCACGACCGGCTGGCGGTGATCCTGGGCGGCCGCGCCGCGGAAAAAGTCTTTCTCGGCAGCCTGAGTTCGGGTGCGGACGAAGACATACGCATGGCCACGCAGCTGGCCCGCGGCATGGTCGGCCGCTGGGGCATGTCGGAGGAGGTCGGCCCGGTCGACGTCCGGGAGAGCGAGGACCACCCTTTCCTCGGTCGCGAGATCGCCCAGCCGCGCCGCTTCTCCGAGGCTACCGCTGCCGCCGCGGACCACGCGGTCAAACGCTACCTGGTCGAAGCGGAAGAACGCGCGGTGGCGACGCTGGAGGGGCATCGCCGGCAGATCGAGCAGCTCGTCGACGCGCTGGAGAAGCGGGAGACGCTGGACCGCAACGAGATCGCGGTCTGCCTCGGACCGAAGGAGGTCGGCGGCAGGTCCAGACGGTCGGAGACGCCCGGCAGCCAGCAGGACGCCAGGCGGCGCGACACCGAGGACTGAAGGAAGAAGTCGAGTTGCGCCCGGCTCGCATGCGGGCCAATCTCGCTGGGTCATCCGAAGGGGAGGAATCGATGACCGCCGACCGATCGGGCGTCAAGCCCGAACAGGAGTATATCGCGCATCTGGAAGCGGGCCGTTTCATGCTGCTGCGCAGCCGCGCCAGCGGACGCTGCATGTTCTATCCGCGCGTGGCCGAGCCCGGCACCGGCGCCACCGATCTCGAATGGGTGGAGGCCTCGGGTCACGGCACCGTCTATTCGACGACGGCCGTGCAGCAGAAGCCGCCGAAGGAATCCTACAACGTCGCCCTGATCGATCTGGCCGAAGGCCCCCGCATGATGAGCCGGGTCGAAGGCGTACCCGCCGGGAAGGTGGAGATCGGCATGAAGGTGAAAGCCCGGATCACCCGGGAGAATGACCGGCCCATCGTCGTCTTCGACCCCGACTGGTGAGCGGAGGCCAGCAATCATGAACGGATTTCCCCGCGGCAAGGCCGCCATCGTCGGCAGCGCCACATACGGAATGGGCGAGGCCCCGGGCCTCTCCAGCATGGACATCGCCGTCAACGCCAGCATCGGCGCGCTGGAACAGGCAGGGATGACGCCGGCCGACGTCGACGCGCTCTATATCTGTCTGCCCGACAACATGCTTTCGGGCCTCGGCTTCGCCGAGTATCTGGGCCTCCGCCCGAAGATCACCGAAAACAACCGCACCGGCGGCTCGGCCTTTCTGACCCACCTGGCGTCGGCCTGTCTCGCGCTCGATGCGGGGCTCTGCGACGTGGCGCTGATCGCCTATGGCAGCAATCAGCGGTCCGCCGCGGGCAAGCTGGTTTCGGCGGCCGCGCCGGATCCCTGGGAAGGTCCGTACAAGCCGCGCCTGCCGGTCTCGGCCTACGCCCTGGCGGCCGCGCGTCACATGCATGAATACGGCACCACGCCGGAGCAGCTGGCGGAAGTCGCCGTCTCGGCCCGGCAATGGGCCAATCTCAATCCGGATGCTTTCATGCAGGGCGACCTCTCGGTGGACGACGTGCTGTCGGCGCGCCGGGTCTCGACCCCGCTGGGCGTTCGCGACTGCTGCCTGGTCACCGACGGCGGCGCGGCCGTGGTGCTTACCCGCGCCGACCGCGCCAAGGACCATGCGGCGAAGCCGGCCTATGTGCTGGGCGCGGCGGCGGCGACCACGCACCAGAACATCTCCCAGATGCCGGACCTCACCGTCACCGCGGCGGCCGACTCCGGCCCCCGCGCCATGGCGCAGGCGGGTGTGAAGCCCTCCGATATCGATGTGGTGGAACTCTACGACGCCTTCACCATCAACCCGATCCTGTTCATGGAGGACCTGGGCTTCTGTCCCAAGGGCGAAGGCGGCCGCTTCTTCGAGGGCGGCCGCACCGCGCCGGGCGGCGAGATTCCGGTCAACACGAACGGCGGCGGGCTGTCCTGCGTCCATCCCGGCATGTACGGCCTGTTCACCGTGGTCGAGGCCGTCGCCCAGGTGACGGGCGCCGCCGGCGTGCGTCAGGTCCCGGGGGCGAAACTGGCGCTGGCGCACGGCAATGGCGGGTTCCTCTCCAGCCAGGTCACGGCGGTGATCGGCGCCGGTGAGACACTGTAGACGGGGCCGGTTGTGGAGCCGACCCGACGCGCCCATATCCGCTGTTCCGGCAGATTCTCTAAGGACACCGAGCGCGCCATGAAGTGCCCCATCGACAACGAAACCCTTGTCATAACCGACCGCAGCGGGGTCGAGATCGATTACTGCCCCAAATGCCGCGGCGTCTGGCTGGACCGTGGCGAACTGGACAAGATCATCGAACGCGCCGCCGCGCAGATGCCGCCCGAAGCCGGCCGGCACGAACGCTCCGACAAGAGCGGCTATCCGCAGGAGCGCATGCCCTATCGCAAGAAGAAGCGCGAATCCTTCCTCAGCGAGCTGTTCGACTTCTGAGCGGCCGAAAGGAAGGGGAACGGACATGGCCAGGGATCCCGGACACAGGCTGAAGGCATACAACAATCCCGAGTTCATGAGCGGGCGGGATGCGCGCCCGCTGCGCATTCTCTCGGAATATGTCGAGCCGCTGAGCCGCTTCGAGCGGCACGAGGTCAACGACACAATCGTCTTCCTCGGCTCGGCGCGGCTGAAGGCGAAGGCCGATGCGGAACAGGCCCTGCGGGAGGCCGAAGTGGCCGGCGAGGGCCTCGACCGCGCGAGACGGGATCTGGAGATGTCGCGCTACTACGAGGCGGCGCGGGAACTGGCCGCACGCCTCACCCGCTGGTCGAAGGGCCTGGAAAGCGACGCACAGCGCTTCGTCGTCTGCACCGGCGGCGGCCCCGGCATCATGGAGGCGGCCAATCGCGGTGCCTCGGAAGCGAAGGGCGTCAATGTCGGCCTGACCATCTCCATTCCGCTGGAAGAATTCGACAACCCCTATGTCACCCGGGGCCTGGACGTGCACTTCCATTACTTCTTCATGCGGAAGTTCTGGTTTCTCTACCTGGCCAAGGCGGTACTCGTCTTTCCCGGCGGCTTCGGCACGCTCGACGAACTGTTCGAGATTCTCACCATGGTGCAGACCCGAAAGATGCGGAAACGGCTGCCCATCGTGCTGTTCGGCACCGACTACTGGGACCGCATCGTCGATTTCGACGAGCTTGCCCGCCACGGCACCATCGACGCCCGCGACGTCGAACTGATGCACCGCACCGATTCCATCGAAGACGCCTTCGAGTTCGTCACCGGAGAGCTTCTGGAATACAATCTGGACGCGCCCGGCGCGCGCCTTTGAACGCAGGATCTGTCCCGCACCGTTAACTTCGCCTTGATGCGACCCGGCCAGCATGGGGCCGAGTTGTGTCACGTTCGAACTTCGCTATTGTCGGGCGTGATTGGGGCCGCGTCGAGGGGAAGGGCCGCGTCGTGAAGAAGCTGCGGCTGAGGCCGATCATCCTGATCCTGTTCGCCGTCCTCACGGTGCCGGTCGTGGTGGCGATCGTCGCCATCAACTACATCGCCAATGACCGTACCGCGCGCGCCAACGCCCATGAACTGGTCGAACGCTTCCGGGGCGAAGCGCTTCAGAACATCCAGAACACCTTCGATCCCATCAAGTCGCTGGTGCGCAGCGCCGCCGAGGTGGGCAAGGCTTCGCCCGGCTTCTACGGTGACAACGGCTCCCTGCCCTATCTGCTGACCATCCTGCGCCACAGCGACCGCATGGTGGCCATGTATGTCGGACAGGAGGACGGCTCCTTCCGTCAGGCCCGGCGGCTGGACGCCGACGGCGGCGTGGAGGGCGACCGCGCGCCCGCCGGGACCCGTTTCGCACTGAGGTGGATGCCGCCGCTGGACGTCGACGGCCGGCGGCTGGACAATTTCGCCTATCTGGACGACACCGGCCAGCTGCTGGGCCAGGCCACCCGCGCGACTGGCTACGACCCCCGTATCCGGCCCTGGTACCGGCAGACCGTGGAGGCAGGCGGGCTCCACATCACCGACCCGACGGTGTTCGCGATCTTCGACCTGATCGGCTTCACGGTATCCGCGCCCTATCACGAGGGCGACCGCCTGCTGGGCGTGGCCGCGGTCGACATCACGCTGGACGGCCTTTCGGACTACCTGGCCGAGAACCGGATCAGCCCGGGCACGCGCAGCTATATCCTGGACCATGGCGGCCGGGTCATTGCCAATTCGGAGGGCGCGCGCACCTACGCAACCCGCGACGGACAGCTGGAAATCCGTCACGTCACCTCGCTGGAGGAGGAACTGCCCGCGATCGCCTTCAGCGCCCGTCCACGGGACGGTTCCGACAGGCTCTACACCTTCCGTCACGAGGGGCGGGAGTACGTCGCCACCCTGTCCACCCTGAAGCCCGAGTTCGGCAAGCGCTGGCAGCTCTTCATCGTCACGCCGATCCACGAATTCACCGCGGCGCTGGAGAAGAACAATATCCGCCTGCTGGCCCTGGGCCTGGGCGCCCTCGTCCTGCAGATTCTGATCATCTGGGTCTTTTCCGGCGTGGTTTCCAAGCCACTCGAACGGCTGGCGATGAAGGTCAGCGCCCTCCAGGAACCGGGCCGCAACGATTCGCCTCCGCTCGATTCCTCGATCAGGGAGGTGGCGGTGCTTTCGCGCGCCGTCGAGACCCTGGACAAGACCGTCCGGTCCTTCGCCGCCTTCGTGCCATGGGGCCTGGTGCGCCAGCTGGTGGATTCGGAGCGGAAGCTGGAACTGGGCGGCCAGAGCCGCTTCCTGACGATCTTCTTCTCGGACCTGGAATCCTTCTCCACGTTGTCCGAGGAGCTGCCCTCGCGGGAGCTGATGCTCAGGGTCTCCGCCTATCTGGAGACGGTGACACGGGCGGTGAACCGGGAAGCGGGCACGATCGACAAGTTCATCGGCGACGGGGTCATGGCCTTCTGGGGCGCGCCCAACCTGCTGGAGGATCACGCCTGGCACGCCTGCGTCGCCGCCATGCGCATCCAGCGCGAGATGGTCGCCGTGAACGAACGCTGGACGGGCAAGGACGATCGGCCGCTGAACGTCCGCATCGGCATCCACAGCGACGCGGTGCTGGTCGGCAATGTCGGCTCCGCCGAGCGCATGAGCTACACCGTCATGGGCGACGGCGTTAACGTCGCTGCGCGACTGGAGGGCATCAACAAGGTCTACGGCACCCGCGTCTGCATCAGCCACAGCGTCTTCAAGGAAGCAGGGGACCGTCTGCTGGTCCGGCCGATCGAGGACGTGGCGGTCAAGGGCCGGCGTACCACCATTCCGATCTACGAACTGCTGGGCGTGCGCGGCGCGGACGCCGAACTGGAGCCCGACGAGCGCGCCGTGACCCTGGCCGAAATGACCCGGCGGGCCTACAGCGCGCTGGTCGCCGGCGACAAGGAAGCGGCGTTGCGTCACTACAGGGAAGTGCTGGCGTCGTTCCCTGAGGATACGGTGGCCAAGCGGATGATCGCGAGCGTCGAGGCGAACATGCAGGACGCGGCCGCCCGGCCGCCCGCATGCTGAATGGGGTCAGCGGCGTCCTGCATGTCAATCGAATGGGAGATCATTTGTCAGCGAACCCCGCATTGCGTCCCAGCGAGTACACCGCGGCTCTGATCCAGGCGCTGCGCCAGCGCCGGCACGCCGTGGAAGGCGCGGACGCCCTGGAGATCGGTTTCGGCAGCGGCGTCGTGCTGGCCGCCCTCGGCGCCATGGGCGCCGGGGCGCTGTGCGGCGTGGACATCGAGGCGGAAGCGGTCGAATCGGGCGCCGCCCTGCTCCGCGATCTCGGGCTGGCAGAGGTGTCGACCCTGCATCGTGGCGACATGTGGGGGCCGGTCGCCGGCCGGCGCTTCGGTCTGATCGTGGCCAACCTGCCTCACTTTCCCATGCCGCCGGCGGAATATGGCGGACGGCGGCCGAGCTGGAGTTCCGGCGGCGCGGACGGCCGGCGCTATCTCGAGGTGTTCGTCTCGGGACTGAGCGAACATCTTGCCCCCGGCGGCCGGGCACTGCTGACCCACAACGCCTTCTCGGGGCTGGCGACCACGAGGGCCCAGGCGGAGAGCGCCGGCTTGGCGATGCGCCCGGCGCTGACCACCCTGGTCCATATCACCGAGGACAAGCTGGCCCGGATGACGGCGACGGTCCTCGCCCGCGAAGAAGGCCGCACGATCTTCCGCTACGGCCCCTATGTCTTCGGCGAAATGCTGGTGGTTGAGATCGCGCGGCCCGGGGATCTGGGCGCCGATGGCTAGCCGGCGGTTCCCGTTCATCGGCGGTCTGACCGCCCTGCTTCTGCTGCTCTGGACGGCGGGCGGGACCGCGGCGGCGGACCAGCGGCCGGACGCGGCCCTGGAGACCCTGCTTTCCGATGCCCGCGCGGAAGCCGCCCGGCCCGGCGCCTGCGCCGCCCCGGCGGCCGATTCCCTTGTCCGCATTGTCTGCGACGGCGAGATCCGCCTCGGTGTGCGGCATCACTATCCGCTGTTCGGCGAAATGACCGGCGGTGAATACAGCGGCTACGACGTCGACGTCGGCCGCGCCATCGCCGCCCGGCTCGGCGTCGGTGTCGACTACGCCAGGGTGAATGCCGCCAACCGCATCCCAATGCTGGCGGAGGACCGGATCGACCTGATCATCGCCACCATGGGCCACAACACGCCGCGCGACGGCCAGGTTCGCTTCATCCGCCCGCACTACTACCGTTCGGAAACCATCCTTGTCGGTCCGCGCGAACTGGAGGTGGAGGACTGGTCCGACATCGCGGGCCGCAGCATCTGCGTGACCATCGGCAACGGCTCCAACCAGAACATGGTTTCGCAGGGCGCGCGGCTGATGTTGTTCGACAACGCAGGCGCCCTGCCCGAGCGGCTGCAGGACGGCACCTGTGCGCTCGCCGCCCAGGACGACAGCTTCTTCGCGTACTACTTCGCCCAGCCGGCATTCGCCGCGCGCTACGATGTCAAATTCGGATTTGCTCAGGTGCCCTGGGGCATGGCGGTCGCCCGCACCGGCAGCCAGCGGCTGGGCGACGCCCTCGACCTGGTCAGTCAGATCTTCCACCGCGACGGCGTCTTTCTGCGGCTGGCGCAGGAGAACCGGATCCGTACCGTCTTTCTGGAGGCGCAGCAGGCGATCTGGAGCAGCGCCGCCTGCAATCGCGCCGGGGGCAATGACGACCCCGCCTGCGTGCTGCCGGCACTGGACGCGGCGATCGAGCCGACGGAGTTCGCCGCACGTGTCGAAGCCTTCGAGGCGTGGATGAAGGACCGCACGGGCGTCGCGCTCAGCCTCGCCATGCTGAAGACGAAGCCCGCCTGGACCCTGTTCTGGTCGGGCGTGGTCAACTCCCTGATGCTCGTCGCCGGCGCGCTGGCCGCGACGATGACATTCGCGCTGCTCATAGGCGCCATGTTCACCGCCCGCGCCGCGCCGCTCCGCTGGGCCGCGCGCGCGCTCACCATGGTGCTGCAGTCCTCGCCCATCGTGCTCACCCTGGTGATCATGGCGACCCTGGCGCACGCACTGTTCGCCTACTCCACCGCGGTGGCCCTCTGCGCCACCATCGTCGCACTCGGCCTCGCCAACGGCTGCAATGCGGGGCAGGCGATTTCCGAGGCCATGCGCACGCTGCGCGCCGAAGGCGCGGCGGACGGCGGCCTGTTCCAGCGCGCCGTGGCACTCTCGGCGACACAGATCGTCTCCTTCCTGGTGAACGCGACCAAGGGAACGCCCATCGCCGCCTTCGTCGGCGCGCCGGAACTGCTGAGCGCGCTGACCGACATCACCTCCTTCGCCAGCGGCCGGGCGACCACCTATGGCCTGCTGCTGATCTTCTACATTCTGGTGGTGATGGCCGTGATGTGGGGCTGCGGGCGGCTGCGCCTCTGGCTCGAGCGGCGGCAGGCGGCGGCATGATCCAGCTCGAAACGATCATGGACGAATTCCTGCCCCGTTTCCTCTCGGGCATGACCGTGAATTTCGAGATCGCGGCCATCGCGCTCGCCGTCGGCCTGGGGCTGGGCCTGCTCCTGGCGCTGGCGCGGCTGGGACCGGGGGCCGTGCGTGCGCCGGCGATCCTGCTGCTGGGCGTGATGCGGGCGGCGCCGACATTCGTCGTGATGTTCTTCCTGCTGAACGCCATCCCGCGCGAAGCGGTGCTGTTCGGGGTGAACGTCTCGCCGTCGGGCGTCATGACGGTAGCGCTTTCCCTGGTGCCCTATTCGGCCGCCTACATCGCCGACAACGGTGTCGAGGCATTGCGCCGGTTCAGAGCCGGATCGCGGCTGGGGGCGCTGCTCTTTCTTCCCAACGTGACCCGGGTCTTCTTCGTGCTGGTGATGTCGTCGAGCACCGGCGCCGCCATCGGCGTTCACGAGGGCATCGCGGTTATCCTGCAATTCGCCGACCGCATGCCGCATCTGGGCGACAAGCTGGTGCTGTTCGGGATCGGCGTGCTGTGTTTCGGGGCGGTGCTGCAGGGCGGCTTTGCGCTGATCAACCTGCTGCACCGGCATCTGGGCCGCAGGGTGGCGGCCGGCCTGGCGGCAGCTCAGACGCCGAAGGGATAGGTCTCCGGGACGCCCTCGAGTTCCTTCGTTTCCAGCGGCCGGACCGCGCGCGTCGTTCCGAACCAGATGTATTCGTCGAACTGCGCCGGCAGGATGGCCTGAAAGTAGTGGCTCGCCCGTTCCGTGCGCGGGCGGTAGATCACACCGATGGCGCGCTGCAACCGGGCCTCGCCGAGTTGTTCGCGCAGGGTCTCGCCGCCATAGCGGAGCGGCAGCAGGAAGGCCTCCGGACCGGCGGCATGGAACAGGCCCTCGTAGCTGTCCTCGCGGCCCGGGCGGACATCCATGACCTGCATCGCCTCGCCCCAGTCGTCGGCCGCCGCCACCGTCCCGCTGTGGGTGCCGAAGCCGATGCTGAACGCGCCGAGACCGTAGGCATCGCGGCAGAGCTCGCCGATATTGTATTCGCCGCGCGCCGACATCTCCGTCGCGGAAGCGTCCCCCACGTGGGAGTTGTGCGCCCAGATCACGGCGCGCGCGCCGGGTCCATGGAAGTCGAGGAGCTGTTCGAGCGTCTCGAACATGTGGCTGTCGCGCTGGTTCCACGACTTGTCGGGACCGGCGTACATGCCCCGGTAATAGGCCTCGGCATTGGCGATCAGCCGGGCGTTCTGCTGCGCGTCAAACAACGCTGATTCCTCCGTCAGGCCGTCTTCGATCCGCCTCTCCAGCAGGTCGCGCAGCATCTTCGCGGCCTCGTCCCGGCAGCCCTCGAAGGACTGGCTGGCGGCGGCGAGGCCATAGGCCTGCGGTTCGTGCTGCCAGGGGGTCAGGCAGCCATACCGGTTGCGCGCCACGCGCGCCGCCGCCGGATCGGTCTCATCGAGATATCTCAGCACGGCGTCGATCGAGCCGTACATGCTGTAGAGGTCGAGACCGTAGAAACCTGCACGGTCCGTCTCGGGCCGATCAGCGTTGCGCGCGCGCAGCCAGTCGACGAACTCCCGGGTTTCGGCATTGCGCCACATCCAGGTCGGAAAGCGGGCGAACGCGGTCCAGTCGGCGGCGCGTTCGCGATGGCGGACCCAGTCGTCGATACGGGCCGCGTCGGGCCAGTCGGCTTCGGCGGCCACGAAGGAAAACCCCTTCTTCTCGATCAGTTCCCGGGTGATGCGCGCCCGCATGCGGTAGAATTCGGAGGTGCCGTGGGAGGCCTCGCCGATCAGGACAACGCGCGCGTCGCCGATGCGGTCCAGAAGACCATCCAGACGGACGCTGTCGATGTCATCGATCGGTTCGGCTTCGTCGCCGATCACCCGGGTGATGCTGCGTCCGTCCTGCGGCGGACCGGGCGACGGATCCCAGCCTTCGCTGCCCACCAGCGGCACGAACCGGACGCCGCCCAGATCCTCTTCCTCGTAACCGTCCTCGCCGGTTCGCGTGATCCGCTTCAACCTCTGGACGTCCATCGCACCGCCGACAGGGATGACCAGCCGGCCGCCCACCTTCAGCTGCCGCCGCAGCGACTGCGGCACGTCGGGGCCACCGGCGGCGACCACGATCGCGTCGTAGGGCGCCCGCGCGGCATGGCCCTTCGTGCCATCGCCGGCGATGACGGTGACATTGTCATAGCCGGCCTCAGCCAATCGGAGGCGGGCCGTTTCCGCGAGGCTCTCGAAGCGCTCGATGGTGACGACCTCGCCGGCGATCTCCGCGAGTATGGCCGCCGCGTAACCCGAACCCGTGCCGACCTCGAGAACGCGCTCGCCGCCCTCAAGACCCAGGGCCTCGGTCATCAAGGCGACGATGAAGGGCTGAGATATCGTCTGCTCTTCCCCGATCGGCAGCGGCGAGTCCTCGTAGGCGAATTCAGTCATCTCCTCCGACACGAACATCTGCCTCGGCACGGCGTGGAAGGCCCGCAGAACCTGTTCGTCACGGACCCCGCGCGCGGCAATCTGGCGTTCGACCATGGTTTCGATGGCGCCGTTCATTCGTTCCTCCGTGATCTGGCGGTGAACGCGTGCTTGCGACCGGCGCGGGTCCGTTACCCGGCGTGCCGGAGCACGGTTATGGAATCCGCGTCGATGTCGGGCTCGGTATTGAACAGCCCCGCGGCATCCATCTCACCGGACACGGAAACGAGGTCGCCGACATCGACATCCTCATCGATCGCCGGGCGGTCCAGATCGCCCCCGTCGACATTCACGGCCCGTCCGCCGACGTCGACCATGAGTTCATTGCCGGATATCGCCACGACCCGTCCCGTAACCGACAGGAACTCGTCATCCGAGGCGGTGGCGATCCTGTCGAGGCCCGCCGCGGTATGGGCGCCCACGGCGTGGTCATGACGGAGACCGTCCTCACGATCGGCATAGAAATACTCGTTGAGTCGGGGGACATAGACCGAATCCGCCTCGATCGAACGGCGGTCGTAGAAGTCTTCGTCGACTTCCCCCGATACGGTCACGCGGTCACCGACCCTGAGCCAGTTCTCCGCGTCCACCTCATGCTCGTCCATCTCGACGGCGATTCCGCCTCCGCGATAGACCATGACGAAATCGTCGTCCTCGACCGATTCCACGGTCCCTGTGAGGCTGATCCATTCCTCGTCTTCACCGAGGGGCGCGCTGTTGTCGGCCGCAGCCGCCGGCGCGGCCAGCAGCGCTGCGGCGCAGCAGATGCCCAGATAACCCTTGCGATTGGTCATGGTTCATTCCTCCGCTTCGTTGCGGCGGCGGTCGCGGGGGATCGCTGGCGGCAAGGCGTCAGCATCGCGCCGTTGACCGGCGCCCTGGTTCTTCGTTGGCCCGGAAGATGAGAATGCGCCGACGCGTTGCAAGACCCGAACAGGCCGGCAGCGGCATTGTCACAGGGGCGGGAAGAAGCCGCGCATGGGCCGATGGACACGGGGCCGGGCGCCGGCATGCCTGCTGCCCGCGCCAACGTCTTCCGGTCCGCCTGCCCGACGTGCATGATCCGTCCGATGGCGCGACCGCGGCGAAGAACGCGGCGGCGCAAGCGGGGGGAGGCGCTGGGCGTTCATGACCGCCGGGCAAGCGAAATTCTTCTATGGCTGGATCGTGGTCGGCGCGGCCTTCGTCGGCACCTTCTTCGCCTTCGGCATCGCCTATTCCTTCGGCCCCTTCTTTCCCGCCATCGAAACCGCATTCCAGGCCAGCCGCTCGGACGTGGCGCTGGTGTCCGCCATCGCAGGCTGCCTGCTGTTCAGTCTCGGCGCCGCCAGCGGCCCGCTGGCCGACCGGCTGGGTCCGGCCGCAGTCGCGTCGACCGGCATGATCCTGATCGCCTGCGGCCTGCTGGCGGCCTCGCGGGCGACCGAGCTCTGGCACGTCTATCTGGCCTATGGCCTCGGCGTCGGCGTTGGCACGGGCTGCATCTACATTCCGGCGATCAGCGCCGTGCAACGCTGGTTCGTGCGCCGCCGCGGCCTGGCGTCAGGACTGGCGGTCATGGGCATCGGCGCAGGCACGCTGGTGACGCCGCCGGTGGCGAACTGGCTGATCGAACTGCAGGGCTGGCGCGGGGCGATGACCACGCTGGCTCTGGCGGTCGCGGCGATCGGCGGCCTGGCGATGCTGGCGCTGCGCCATTCGCCCGAGAAGCGCGGGCTCAATCCCGACGGCGGCCCGCCACCGGACCCCGCGGCCCCGGCAGGACCTGCCGCGACCCTGCGCGAAGCCCTGGGCGCAGGCGAATTCTGGCTGCTCGGCGCGGCGGGCATGTTCATTTCCTTCTCGCTGTTCGTGCCGCTGGTGCACATGGTTCCCTACGTGCTGGACCATGGCATGGACGAAGCGACCGGCGCATGGCTGCTCGGCGTGATCGGCGTCTCCAGCATCGCGGGGCGCTTCCTGGTGGGTGTCGTGGCCGACCGGCTGGGCCGGCTGAAAACCCTGATCGGCGTCTATATCGGGCTCGCCGTGATGCTCGCCTTCTGGCACTTCGCCCGGGAGGTCTGGACCCTGGCCCTGTTCGCCGCCGTTTTCGGCACGCTCTATGGCGGCTTCGCACCGCTGATGCCGGCGATTGTCGCCGATGTCTTCGGCGTGCGGCATCTGGGTTCGATCCTGGGCGTCAACTACTCGGGCGCCGGTCTCGGCGTGCTGCTGGGGCCGACCATGGCCGGGCTGTTGTTCGACCTCACCGGCGGCTACGGTCTCGCCATCGCCGTGGCCGTGGCGGGCATGCTTGCCGGCGCCGTCTGCCTGGCCGTCACCGCTGCGCGGCGCCGGGAATGAAACCGCGGGATTCCCGTCCTAGAACATTCCAGCTTCTGATCGCATCGTTCTCCCTCCCCCTTGATGGGGCAGGGTCGGGGAGGGGGTGAAACGGCGAATCCGAAATGACCTTCGGCCTACCCCCTCCGGCTGCCGTGCAGCCACCTCCCCCACAAGGGGGAGAAATCGGAGGGTAGATTCCATCAAGCAATGGAACGATCTAGGCAGCCTGGGCCGCCGCTTCGTCGTTGCGGGGCCGGGACGCCAGATACCAGGGCCGCGGCGCGGGCGCGGCGTATGGCGCGCGGAGCCGGTTCTCGACACTGTTGAACACCATGAAGACATTGCTGCGCGGATCGGGCGAAATGTTGTCGGCCGATCCGTGGATGGTGTTGCAGTCGAAGATCAGCACCGAGCCGCACGGGCCCAGAGGCGCGGATATGCCGCCGCGCTCCGCCAGCCATTTCAGGCTTTCCGTGTCCGGCGTGCCGATCACCTGCCGCCGCAGCGACGTCCTGTGATTATCCTCCGGCGTCTCGCCCACGCAACCGACGAAGTGTCGGTGCGAGCCGGGTATCAGCATCAGCGGGCCGTTGTGCGGTGTGTTGTCGGTCAGCAGGATCGACATGCTGACCGCGCGCATCCGGGGCATCCCGTCCTCGCAGTGCCAGGTCTCGAAATCGGAGTGCCAGAAGAACCCCGTACCGGCGAAGGCCGGCTTGTAGTTGATGCGGGACTGGTGGACATAGACGTCGCTGCCGAGGATCTGGCGCGCGGCGTCGGCCAGCCGCGGATCGTCGGCAAGCCGCGCGAAGAGGTCATCGGACTCATGAACGGCGAAGATCGAGCGGACCTCGTCGTTCTCCGGCTCCCGGATGATCTCCTCGGCCTCCGAATCACGGCCCTCCCGGCACAGCCGGTCCAGCCGCGCCCGCAGCGCCCTGACGTCGTTCGCAGGAAACAGTTCGGGAATAAACAGGAACCCGTCCCGCTCGAAGCGGTCGAGTTGCGCATCGTCGAGAGGGCCGGTCCGGCGAGCCGCGTCATGCGCATGAATCACCGGTTCGGTGCGGGGCGCGACATAGGGCTTCGAAATGCGGCGCGAGGGATACGGGTCGCGTAGTTCTTCCATTTCCAACCTCCTTTCTTGCCCCTCGATTCAACTCTGCAGTCCCGGGTCGGCGGCCCGTTTGCGACGGCCGCCGACAGGCCCTTCTTCGGGGCCGCGCTGTTCGAATGCCGACAGATCGCCCGTGGCCGTCGAAATGGCGGCTCACGGCAACCGTGGCGTTCGTGGAGTTGGGGAAAGGGCGCGGCTTTTCAACTGGCCGTGAGGCTGAGTCGCGGAAATCGCAGGACAGCGGTCACTGGCGAGTCAGCCCGTTCATTCGATGCACGCGGCGAGGGGGGCGATGTCGCGCATGCGGCGGAGCAGCACGGGCACGCGCCCGCCCGCGTGGCCCTGTCCGGGACTCCAGCCGCGCGGATTGGGCAGGATTGCAGCGATGGCGGCGGCCTCCCGCGCCGACAGGGCGGCGGCTCCCTTGCCATGATAGCGCTGTGCGGCAGCCTCGAACCCGAATGTGCCGATGCCCGTCTCAGTCACGTTCAGATAGATCTCCATGATCCGCCGCTTGCCGAGGAAAAGTTCCACCGCCGGCGTCCAGAGCGCCTCCAGCCCCTTGCGGAACCAGCCGCCGCCCGGCCACAGGAACAGGTTGCGGGTGAGTTGCATGGAGATCGTGCTGGCGCCGCGCAGGCCGCGGCCGGCGCGGGCCTCGTCGATGGCGTCGCCGATGGCCTCCCAGTCGAAGCCGGCGTGCCCGCAGAACCGGTTGTCCTCGGCCGCCAGCACCGCCAGCGGCACATGGTCCGGCAGGTCGTCCAGCGCCACCCAGCGGCGCGTCGCCCCCTCGCCTTCCAGCGCGCGTATCGCCATCAGAGGCGTCCCCGGCGGCGGCACGATACGGTAGAGCGCGCTCAGCACGACGGGGAGCAGAAGCAGGGCGACGACTGTCAGAAGAAGACGTCTCGAATACCGGCTCGCCCGGGAGCGCTTCTGCCGCGATGTGGGCGGACGGATCATCGGCTTCCCGGCGTGAAATCGCCCGGTTCAGGTCGGCGACGGGACCGCGCGGGAGGAGTCGAACACCACCGGCTCGTCGAAATCGGCGCAGAGCCAGACCCGGTAGCGGCTGATCCGGTCATCTGCGAGATCGAAGAAGCTGAACACGTCGCCGGAGATATCGCGGCCGGTCGGCGCGCGGCCGAGCCACGGCCCGACATGCTTTCCGCTGAAGGACCACCACGCCATCACCTCGTTGTCGCCGGCGACGATCCGTTCGATGACCAGTTCAAGCTCGCCGACATTGCGCCGGAAGCCCACGACGTGCGCCACCAGCCCCTCGCGGCCAGGCGGCCCGCCGAACGCCTGGTTGGCCTCGTCGACCATGTCGGGCTGGGCCAGTTCCTCGATGAGTTCGAGCCGGCCCTTCGCGGCAACCTCCAGAAGGTAGGTTTCCATCAGTTGTCTGGGTGTGCGTTTCATGCCGGCCATCATGCGCCGCGCGGGGCGACAGGACAACTGCGCGGCCTGCATGACCTGCCGACCGGGGCCGGAAGGGCCTCAGCGCAGGGAGAAAACGATGGGAACGACCAGTTCCAGCCGGCTCTGGCGCATCGAGTCGGGAATCGCCGGCAGCGGCTGGGCGCGTTCGATCATGGCGCGGACCTCCCGGTCCAGGGCCTCGTGGCCGGAGCTCTCCTCGATCCGGAAGTCCAGCACCCGCCCGTCGCGGGACATGACGAAGAAGAGCGTCGCCGTCCCCTCCTGCCGTCGCCGCTGTGCCCGGCGCGGATACTCCTTGTGCCGCTCCAGCCAGGCCTGCAGCTGCGCCAGGAAGTCGGCGCGCTCTCCCGGCGAGCCGCCGCCCTCGGCGCCCGGTCCGTAGCCGGTCTCGGACTCGGCCTTGGAACCGGCGCGGCCGCCCGAGCCCGGCGGGACGGCCCGTCTGCCGGCGTCTCCGCCGCCGGGCGGCGCGGTTGCCGCAGGCGCCGCGGCGATCTCGGTTCCGCCTTCCGGTACCTCGACAGGCTCGACCGTCCGTTCGGGCGCCGATAACGCCGGAGGCGAGGGTGGCGGCGGCGCCCGGTCTTCGCGCGGTGGCTCCGGTCTGGTGCTCCGGGGTTCCGGATCGGTCCGGGCCGGCCGTACGGGCGGCGGCGGCGGGGCCGCAACGGCCGCTTCCGTCGCCTCGCGTACCGGGAGTTCGTCCTCAGCCACTTCCGCTTCGGCAGCGTCCACGGTCACCGGCTCGGCAGCCAGTGAGGGCTCGGATGGCGAGGCCGTGAGAGATTCTGCGCCCGGAGGGAGCGGTTCGGCCAACCGCGTTTCGGTCTGAGTGGCCTGTTGGGGCGTCGTCTCCGCGGCCGCCGCCGTCGCTTCCCGGGCCTGAACCTCCGCTGGCGGCGCTTCCACAGGCGCTTCCGCTGTCACAGGCGCCGCCGCTGCCGGCCGGACCGCCTTCGCCACGACATCCTTCGCGGTTTCCATCGTCACGGGCTCGGCTTCCGCCGAACGCACGGTCTCGGTCTCGGCCGCCGCGACCTCCTGCGCCGTCTCCGCTTCCGCCGTTCTCGCGCTCTCGGCAGCGGCGGCCTCGGCCTCGGCAAGCGCAGGATCGCCCGCGGCATCGGCGCCGGGCGGCGCACCTGCAGCCGCCAGACCCA
Organism: Minwuia thermotolerans; assembly: GCF_002924445.1. Classification (NCBI taxonomy): domain Bacteria; kingdom Pseudomonadati; phylum Pseudomonadota; class Alphaproteobacteria; order Minwuiales; family Minwuiaceae; genus Minwuia; species Minwuia thermotolerans. Next base: position 5,083 of record NZ_PIGG01000064.1, on the reverse strand, counting down.
CCGCCACGCCGGCCGCACCGTAGCTCTGCGCGCCCAAGGTCGGGGGCTGCCAGACAAGCACAACAGCCGCGCCGACATGAATCAGCAGGGCGGCCGCCAGAGCCAGAACCCAGGTGGGGCGGCGGATTCCGGTCATCGTCCGGCCGGCACCGTGAGGAGGTACAGATTGCCGACGCCGGCGTCGCGCAGGACTTCCATGACCTGCACGACGCGCACCGCCTCGGCGTCGGCATCGGCCTTCAGCCGGACCCGGCGCGGCTCGCGGCCCAGTCGTTCGGCCAGTTCGGCCTCGCTCACCATCGCACCGTCCAGCGCCAGCCGCCCGTCCGCCGCGACCAGGATCAGCATCTCCTCGGCGGCCGGGTCGCCGCCGCTCGCCGATTCCGGCGGCGCGATCTCGAACGGATCGGCGGCGGTCAGACGGCCTGCGAGCATGAAGAAGATCAGCAGCAGGAAGACGACGTTGATCAGCGGCATGATCCGGTCATCGTCATTGCGCGGCCGCGCCCTGTTTCGCGCCGGCAGACGGCTCATCGCCCGCCCGCCCGGTTGAGCGAGAGGTTCGCCGCGCCGGCGACGGCCAGACGGTCGAGGACACGGATCGTGTCCTGCAGCGACACGCCAGCCGCGGGACGGACGATCACGCTCTGGTCGGGCATTTTCGCGAGACGCGCTTCGACGCGCCCCGCCAGCGTCTCCAGATCGAGCCGTTCGCCCGAAAGCCGCAGACCGTCGGGCCGCACATCGACCAGCATCGCGCCTTCCAGCGGCGTGCCCGCGCCGGCCCGCGCGGGCGGCGTCAGGTCGATGGCGCGCCAGTCCAGGAAGGACGACGCCAGCATGAAGAAGACAAGCAGGATGAAGACGACGTCGATCAGGGGCGTCAGGCTGATCAGCGGCCGGCGTCGCCCGCTAATCGCCGCCGTGAGCGACGGCGGGGCGGTAGCCTTCGCCGGCATGGCGCGCCTCCTGTTCGGAAACCGGGGACAGTTCGCGGGTGAACAGCCGGGTGATCGCGCTGTCCAACTCGTGGGCCAGACGCTCGACGCGCCGTTCCAGCCAGTTCAGCGCGACGACCGCGGGGATGGCGACCGCGAGACCCACGGCGGTGGTCAGCAGAGCCTCCCAGATGCCGCCCGACAATATCGACGGATCGACCTGGTTGCCGGCGGTCTCGAGCTGGCGGAACGCCTCGATCATGCCGAGCACGGTGCCGAACAGGCCCAGCAGCGGCGCCAGCGAGGCGATCACCTCCAGCGGCCTGAGCCAGCTTCTGAAAGCCTCCAGCACGTCGCCGCCCCGGCGCATGGCTTCCTCCCGCACCTCGCCGGCCGGCAGGTCGCGCCGAAGGCCCTGCATCGCTGCGGCGACAATCCCGGCGAGCGGTCCGCGCGCGCTCTGCAGGAGAGTCAGCGCCTCCCCCTTGCGGCCCGATTGCCACAGAGTCAGCGCGCGGTGGGCGCGCGGCGTCTCGCCGGACCGCAGATCGCGGAACTGCCAGAGCTTGGCGAGCACGATCGCCAGCGCCGCCACCGACATGGCCAGCAGCAGGGCGACCACGGGCCCGCCGGCCTGCAGCGTTTCGAGAAACTGTGTCATGCCCGACGCGGGCGCCGCCGGCCCCGTCAGCACCGCGCCTGCCTGTTCGCCTTCCCGGTTCAACGGAAATACGCCTCCATGCCTGCCCTCCGCCGGCAGCTACTTGATGAATTCGAGGCCGCCGCGGGCCGAAGTCTCGACGAAATCCATGCATCCATCGCGCGCGCCCGTACCATCGTCGCAGGCCAGCACCTCGTTGAGCAGCACGCGCCCCACCTGGCCGCAGGCCAGGCCCGCCACGTCGAAGACCTTCAGGCTGGTCTTGCCGGCCGGGAGCGGCGCAACCTCCAGCGCCAGCCGTTCGGCGACGATCCCTTCCCTGTCGAACATCACCAGGTCCAGCTTCAGACTCTCGAAGGCCGTCGGGGTCCCGTTCTCGATGACGATGTAGGCGCGGCAGGCGCCGTCGCGCGGCTCCAGCTTGTTGAGTTCCAGCCCCAGCCGCTCGGCCGCCGCGGCCGCGCCGCCCGCCAAGGCCAGAGCGGCCAATGCGATCATCAGGATGCGAAACATCGGAACCTCGATTGCTGACCCCCGGACACACCGCGCGAGCAGCCAGCACCCGCTCGCGCAGCCACATCAATAATGACTATGACTCTCAATCGCAATAACTGCCATTCGAATGACAGTACGGAAAGGGAGCGACTGACAGTACGGAAAGGGAGCGACTGGCATTTCGTCCGGGCAAGGTCCACGCTGCCCGCCGCACAAGGAGGATTGCATGACGAAATACATACCACCCGCGATCGACTGGGTCCGGGAGCAGGTCGAACTCTACGAGAGCAGCGGTGGGACCGAAGGGACGACGCTGCGCGACTCCGGCCTGCCCTGCATCATCGTCACCCACAGGGGCAACAGGACAGGCGCCATCCGGAAGATCCCGCTGATGCGGGTCAAGGCCGGCGACGGCTACGTGCTGATCGGCTCCTATGGCGGCCGGCCGAAGGATCCCGTCTGGGTCCACAATCTCCGGGCCCATCCGGATGTCGAGATCCGCGACCGCACCGAAGTGTTCCCGATGCGCGTGCGAGAAGTGCCCGAAGGGCCGGAACGCGACCGGCTGTGGAGTGCCGGTGTGGAGGCCTTCCCGCCCTATGCCGAGTACCAGGCGAAGACCTCGCGGCTGATCCCGGTGTTCGTCGCCGAACCGGCCTGAAGGGGCCATCGTTGTACCGTCCGGTTCCGGCCCGCCTTTCCACCATCACGCCGTGCCGGTAGGATACTGGCAATGCTCGGGTTCCTGGAACTGTTCGGCGCCTCGCGTCCGGTCCAAAGACTTGATAGCGCCCTGCGCGCCGTCGGCGTGCACCCGCGCCTGGTGCCGGGCGCGGTGAAGCTCGCCACGATACGCCAGCTCGAGACGACCCGGAGCAAAGACGGCCCGGACGAAGCGTCATGCGCACATGCGGCCGAGCTGTTCGGCTATCTGATGCACGGTCGGGGCGTGTTCGCCGAAGACAACGGCGCCGGCGCCGCGGCGGGCGTCGAAGACCGCATCGCAGCGGCGGTCGGCGCCGGCACGGGCCCGGACGCCCGACTCATCCTGCTCGCCCTGCATGCCGGCATCGTCGCGCCGGAGGTGGTCGAGCACTATCAACTCGAAATCGATTGAAGCGGCGGCGGCGCTCACCGCGCCCTCGGCGGTCTGATGAGAGTGCCCGCCCCTGACAGGGACATCGGAGCCGCAATCGGGGAACCTCGGCAAGCGTCCAGGGAAGACATGCTTTCCCGAACGGCGGACTGCCCGCACGATCGCCAACCGGTCGGGGACTGATCGATTTCCGGAACAAGGGCGCTATCTGTCGGGGGACGACCGGCGCGAGGGGGAGGAATAGCGCGATGACGGCAACCGGCGAGCGGGCAGTGACACCGCGGATCCTGCCGCTCCTGATGCTGCTGTTCGCAGTCGGCGACCTGTCGACCTCGCTGCTGGTGCCAAGTCTGCCCGGCATCGCCCGCGAGTTCGGCACGCCCGACGTCACCGCCCAGCTCGCGATCTCGGGCTTCGCCATGGCGTTCGGCCTCTGCCAGTTGCTGATGGGGCCGCTCTCCGACGCTTTCGGCCGGCGGCCGGTGCTGATCGGTGGCCTGGTGCTGTTCGGCGCCGGCTCCGTGCTGGCGGCGCTCGCCCCCGGCATCGAAACGCTGATCGCCGGCCGCGTCGTCCAGGGCGCCGGCGCCAGCGCCGGCTACGTGCTGGCCCGGGCGGTGGTGCGCGACATAGCGACCGATGACCGCCAGACCGCCCGGATGATGGCGCCGCTTTTCATCGCCAACGGCTCGATGATGATCTGCGGCCCGTTGATCGGCGAGGCGCTGATGCCCCATGGCGGCTGGCGGGCCGCGATTCTCGCCGGGCTGCTGGTCGCCGGCATCGCCTGTGTCTGGGTGGTCTCGAGCTTCCGCGAGACGTTGCAGGAGCGGATGACGACCGGGCTGAACCCGATTCGCATGGCCCGGACCTATACCGGCCTGTTCGTGCACGGGCGCTATTTCGCCTACCTGATAACGCATTGCTGCGCCTATGGCGCGACCTACACCTTCGTCGCCAACGCACCGTTCATCGACCTGGCGAACGGCCAGGCCGGGCCACTCGGCGTCGGCATCAGCGTCGGCGTGGTGATGGCCGGCTTCCTGACCGGGCTGATGATCGCCCGCCGGCTGGCGGCGTCGATCGGCGTGCCCCAGGGCGCGCACTATTTCGTCATCGCCTCGATCGTTCCGCTGCTGGTGCAGATCGCGCTCTATCAGACGGGGCTGCTGCACCAGTACGCCTATCTGGCGCTGGAATTCCTGATCGTCGCGCTGGTCGGCGGCATGGCGCCGTTCACCGCCGCCGGCGTGGTGATCGAGGCGCCGGGCCGCGCCGGATCGGGCGCAGCGCTGCTCGGCGCCTCCCAGATGCTGACCGCTGCAGGCGTGATTGTCGTCGTCGGTTTCCTGAACGACGGCACCATGCTGCCGCTGGCGCTGATGCAGGCCGCGCTGCTGGTCGCCGCGGTGGCCGGCTTCCGCCTGACCTACGGGCCGATCCCGAAGACGGCGTAGCGCCGCCGGTCTCCGCCGGGGCGTGGTGTGGTCGTGGGTTCGCGGGAGACGGGGTGGTGGCGTCGGCAGTCTCCACGGTACGGCTCTCGTGCATCGCTACCCTGTTTACAGGGAAGAACAGGGAAATTTCGTCTTTTTCGGCCCCGGCGGGGCGCTTTCGGTTGCCGCAACCCCCTGAAATCCGGTTCCTTTTCGCGCGATTTCCCTGTGACCAGGAACAGGGAATTGGCGTCCCGGAACAGGGAGCCGGAACCGGCGAGCAGGGAATCCGACACCGAATGCAGGGAACCGCGCGCCAGGAGCAGCGAATTCCCCAGGGAAATCCCCCAGGCGCCGGTTCCAACGCGCTTCGGACCAGCGCCATTGATCAGGCCATGCACGGGCGCTTCAGAGCGGCGCTGGCTTTGACAGACCTTGGGCGCAAGGCGCTGCACGA